>DATHLL010000264.1:0-4037 GCA_035488195.1 Candidatus Elarobacter sp.
GCAAGTCGACGCCGCGGCGGATGCGCAGACGCCACAGGTCGAGCGTCGCGGCGAGCTCCTCGGCTTCCTCGGGCGTCTCGGCGGCGAGCGCCGCGACGGCGAGCACCACGCGCGGCTCGTCCGCGCGCGGCGAGGGCCGGAAATGCCGGCGGTACATCCGCGTCACCTGCTCGGTGTCGCCGCTGATGAAGTGCGCGAACGCGAACGGCAGCCCGAACTCCGCCGCGAGCGCCGCACTGTAATCCGACGAGCCGAGCAGCCAGACTTCCGGCGAGGTGTCGCCGCTCGGCATCGCGACCAGCTTCGCGTACGGGTGGTCGCCGGGCAGCGTGCGGTCGAGGAAGCCGATCAGATCGCGCACCTGGCGCGGAAAGCGCTGGATCTCCGCCGACTCGAGCGCGAGCGAGACGCGTTGCGAGCCGCCCGGCGCGCGCCCGATCCCGAGATCGATCCGTCCCGGCGCCAGCGCGTCGAGCAGCCGGAACTGCTCGGCGACCTTGAGCGCGGCGTAGTGCGGGAGCAGCACGCCGCCGGTGCCGATGCGGATGCGCGACGTCTCGGCGGCGATCCGCGCGAGCAGGATCTCCGGCGCCGGGTCGGCGAGCCCTTGCATCGCGTGGTGCTCCGCGAGCCAATAGCGGTGATAGCCGAGCCGCTCGGCCTCCTTCGCGAGCGCGATCGTAGCGAGGATCGCGTCGCGCGGGTGCGCGCTCGAGAGGACGGGAGACTGGTCGAGGATGCCGACGGGGAGTGCCATGCCTTCGTCCTGTATGAAGGCGCGGCGCTCCCCGCCGGATGCAGCTACGGGTTCGTCGGCGTCTGCGGGTTGCCGGCGCGCGGCGCGAGCGGCTTTGCCGCGAACACCGCGGCCCGCGGCGTCCCGTTCCCGGTGACGTAGTCGTAGCCCGGCGCGGCCGGATAGCCGTTGTCGCCGGGGATGTTCTGGCGGTACACCGCATCGCCGCCGAGCGCCGAGAGCGCGTAGATGTAGTCGTTCGCGTTCCCGAGCCGCGTCCCGAGCGACTGTTCGGTGACGGCGAGCAGCCCGGCGAACTCGGGCGAGGACGCGCTCGTCCCGATCAGCTCGTACGCGAAGCCGCCGATCACCGCGATGTCGCTCGAGTCGTCGGGGTTGCACGACGCCGCGCCGACCGGGCACCCGCCCATGTGCATCGCGACGTCGGGGACGGTGCGCGTGTGCGCGCGCGTGTTGACCAAGTTCTGGTAGAGCGGCTTCGGGAAGAGGACGCTGACGCCGCCGCCCGAGCCCCAGATGTCGTTCGGGATGTCGCCGTACGGGTCGAAGAACTCGCTCTCGCGGACGTACGAGGAGTTCAGCGAGCCGGGCGTCGAGGCGGTCACCAGATCGGTTCCGCCGACGCCGGTGTCGTTCGGATCGTCGGCCGGGTTCTCGACGCCCTTCACCAGATGCGTGAACGTCGGGTCGAAGCAGTCGTACGCGCCGTTGTCGCCGGACGACGACACGAAGGTGATCCCTTGCGCGTTCCCCTGGCGGAAGATGTCGTGCTGGATCTGCAGGATCGAGGTGAAGTCCTGGCCGCCGTTGTACGCGGCGGTGTAGTACAGCTCGCACAGCCCGAACGAGGAGTTCACGACGTCGGCGCGGTTGTCGTCGACGATCGCCGCGTACGCGTCGATCACCGACTGGTCGCTGAGATCGGGGACGCCGTAGAGCATGATGTGCGCGCCCGGCGCGCTCCCGAACGACTGCTGCACGTCGAGGCTCGCCTCGGCGCAGCCGTCGCCGTTCGGATCGCACGGCGGCGGGCCGCCGTCGACCGGGCGGCGCTCGACGACCGGCGGCGCGAGGTGCTCGTGGCCGAAGTAGAGCGCGTTGTCGCTGTCGAGGACGTCGCTGTCGATCACGATCGCGATCGTGCGGCCGGCGCCGTTCGCGCTCTCGTACGACGGGTACCCGTACGCCTGTTTGAGGTCGGTGAACCAGTACGGTCCGACGGTCGAGTAGCGGTTGTCGAGCGCGTACGGCGTCTTCGAGACGCGCTTCGAGTCGACGTGGCGCACGTTCACCGAGAACGCGACCGTCGCGTTGAGCTTCGCGAGCGAGGACGGCAGCGTCGCGGCCCGGTCGGCGGCGAGGCCGCTGCGCGCGGTGCTCGCGACGCCGCGCCCGCGCGACTGCACGGAGCGCAGCTTCACGCTGAACGTCTTCTCGACGACGGCCTGCGGGGCCGAGGCGAGGACCGCTTGCGAGGTCGTGCGCGTCTCGAAGCCGAGCCCGCGCAGCGCGGTCGCCGCGGCGTCGAGGTCGTCGGCCGAGGGCGCGTACTTCGCGCGGAACTCCGACGGCGTGAGGAAGCGGTGGTAGTCCGCCGAGCCCCGTTGGCCTTGGCGCGCGATCAGCGCGTCGAGATCGGCGCCGTTGCGCAGCGGCAGATGGACGGCGACCTGGACGCCGCGGGCCGCGGACTGCGGGACGCCGACCGGCGCGGCGGGATTCGATTGGGTCGATTGCGCGGTCGTCGCGGGGACGGCGCGCGTGCCGCCTCCGCCGCCGCATGCGCTGACCAGCGGTGCGATGCACGCGACCGCCGCGACTCGGATAATCAGTCGGTTCACCCGACACCCCCGATCACGTGAAAGAGAAGAGGCCGTTCACGTACGGCCTCACTCCGGGGTGCCCTAGCGGACGAGCGAGCGCCCGCCGTGCGCGGTCACGCCCTGATCGCGACCGCGAGCAGCTCCGGCGACGCGTGGCTCTCGAAGCGCTTGAAATTGTCCTGGAACAGCGCGGCGAGCTTCTTCGCCTGCGCGTCGTACGCGGCCGGATCCGACCACGCGTTGCGCGGGTTCAGCACCTCGCCCGGGACGCCGGGGACCGCGGTCGGGATCGCGAGGCCGAAGAACGGTTCGGGCTCGAACGACGCGCCGGCCAGCGCGCCTTCGATCGCCGCGTTCACCATCGCGCGCGTGTAGCCGATCTTCATCCGCTTGCCGACGCCGTACGGGCCGCCGGTCCAGCCGGTGTTCACCAGCCAGCAGCTCGCCTCGTGCTTCGCGATCCGCTCGCCGAGCAGCCGCGCGTAGACGGTCGGATGGTGGACCATGAACGGCGCGCCGAAGCAGGTCGAGAACGTGGCGGTCGGCTCGGTGACGCCGCGCTCGGTGCCGGCGACCTTCGCGGTGTAGCCGGAGAGGAAGTGGTACATCGCCTGCTCGGGCGAGAGCTTCGCGATCGGCGGCAGCACCCCGAACGCGTCGGCGGTGAGCATGACGATCGTCTTCGGATGACCGGCCATCCCGCTCTTGACGAAGTTCGGCAAGAAGTCGACCGGATACGCGGCGCGCGTGTTCTCCGTGAGCTGCTGCGAGTCGAGGTCGAGCGCGCGCGTCTCGGGGTCGATGACGACGTTCTCGAGGACGGTGCCGAAGCGGTGCGAGGCGTCCCAGATCTCCGGCTCGGCCTCTTTCGAGAGCTTGATCGCCTTCGCGTAGCACCCGCCCTCGAAGTTGAAGACGCCGTCGGCCGACCAGCCGTGCTCGTCGTCGCCGATCAGCGGGCGCTTCGCGTCGGCGGAAAGCGTCGTCTTCCCGGTGCCGGAGAGGCCGAAGAAGATCGCGACGTCGCCGTCCTGCCCGACGTTCGCCGAGCAGTGCATCGAGAGCACGTCGCGCAGCGGCATCAGGTAGTTCATCACCGTGAAGACCGACTTCTTGATCTCGCCGGCGTAGCGCGTCCCGCCGATCAGGATGATCTTGCTGGCGAAGTTCACGATGATGAACGTCGAGGAGTTGGTGCCGTCGCGCGCGGGGTCGGCGTCGAAGAGCGCCGCGTCGACGACGGTGAACTCCGGCGCGAACGACTCGTCGCCATCCGCAGTGTCGATGAAGAGGTCGCGGGCGAAGAGGCTCTGCCAGGCGTACTCGGTGACGATGCGCACCGGGAGCCGGTAGCGCGGATCGGCGCCGACGTAGAGATCCTGCGAGTAGACCTCGCCGCCCGCGAGCCACTCGCCGACGCGGCGCAGCAGCGCGTCGAACGTTTCCGGAGCGATCGG
>DATHLL010000265.1:0-2307 GCA_035488195.1 Candidatus Elarobacter sp.
CGGGGTCGTCGTGGCAGCCGTCGGCGCCGGATGTGACGAAGCTGTTACCCGCTCGGTGCATCGAGAAGCGGGGCGAAGACCTCGCGGACGAGCAGCTCGAACCGCTCTGGCAGGACGCCGCCGGCCGACTCGGCGCGGAGCGCGTCGAGGTATGTCCGCCACTCGCCCTGCCGCTCGGGGAAGGCTGCCCCGCGGGTCGCGACGAGGTCCTCGAGCTGCGCGATCGTGAAGCGGCGCGATACCGGGCGGAAGCGTGCCGGGCCCGGGGCCGCGGCCGCGCGGGCTGCCGGCGCGGGCCGAGGGGCGGCGGGGACCGGCGTCCGCGCGGCGACCTCCGCGTCGATCGAGCGTTCGCGCTCGTCCAGCGCGTCGACGCGCATCGCCAGCTGCACGCGTTGCGCGTCGAGCGCACGCGCCTCGGCGACGAGCCTGGCCTCGACCTCGTCGAGCCGCCGCTCGCGCTCGGACGCCACGGCGCGATCATAGGCAGCCCGTCCGCCGGCGAAGCCTGCGAGTGCGAGCACCGGCGCGGCGGCTTCGACCGGCGCGAGGATCGCCGCCGCACCCGCGGCGACGACCGCCGGCGCGAACGCAAGCGGGAGGTCGCGCAGGAGGGCGGCGAGGAGCAACGCGAAGAGCGCCGCGCCGGCGACGCCGAGCCGGTGGTACACGTCGCCGTAGTCGCCGTGCACCCACGGGGCATGTGCCGGCGGTGCCCCCGCGAGCCACGCAGCGGCGAGCGCCGCTGCGCAGACGAGCGCGCGCGTCCGGAAGAACGGCGCGACGAAGGCGGCGCACGCGACTGCGACGAAGCCGGCCCGCGAGTGCAGCGCGACGACGCCTGCGAGGTCCGCGGCGACGGCGGCCCACGAGCCGTTGCGAAGCGCGAGACCGAGGCCGATTGCGGCGGCGCCGGCGAGGACGTCTGCGTGCGTCCCACGTATGCCGGACACGGCCGCCACCAGCGCGGCGATCCCGGCGGCGAGCGCGAACGCCTCGACCGCGACCTGCAGATCCTCCGCCGAGCGGACCGCGACGAGCAGCGCCGCCGCAACCGCCGTTCCGGCCGCGGCTGCACGCGCGAGGTCGGAAGCGCCGTGGACGGCGACGAAACCGCCGAAGACGACGAGCGCGGCGAGCGAGATCAGCGCGCCGGGAAGCTCGCCACGTAGCGCGAGCGGCAGCACCGCGACGAGCGCGGCCGCGCCGAACGCGAGCGCGTCGTGCGGCCACGCGACGGCGAGCGTCGCCGCCGCCGCGGGGAGCGCAGCCGAAAGCCGAAGCTCGACGTTGCGCGGGAGCGCGAGTGCCGTTACGCGCCGCTCCGTTCTGCGACACCGAGGAAGCGCGCCCCGCGAAGGCCGGTCACGAGCTCGAGCGGCAGCGGCGAACCGTCGGCGAGGGCGACGACCGCGTCCGTCGGCGGGATGTCGGCGAGACCCGCGCCGACGAGGACGAACGCGTTGCGCGCAGCGAGCCCGGGGAGCGCGTCGGCGTCGGCCGCGCGCGCGGAGGTCACGCCGCGTGCGGCGAGCGCGTCCGCGACCTCGCCGGCGAACGAGCCGTCGTCGTCGCCCGCGACTGCAAGGGTCTGGAACGGCGTCGCGCGGGCGAGCTCGAGCAGACGTCCCGCAACCGCGTCCGCACCCGAACCGAGGACGGGCGGCGGCGCGATCGTGACGCGCGCAGGCCGGCGCGGCGCGAACAGGTTCGCGAGGAAGAGACCCGCAACGAGCCCGAAGAGCGCGCCGAAACCGAGGTTGCGCCTCAGGTTCGGCGACACGTGGCCCGGCAGGACGTGCGGCTGGTCTATGAGGACGACCTGGACGGGCTCTCCGCCCGTCGGCGAGACCTGGCCGAACCGCTGCCGCACGGCCTGCGTGACGACGAGGCCGAGCTGCGTCACGATCTGGCTCGCGAGGGTGCGGCTGTTCGCGTCGGCGCTCAGCAGCAGGAACGCGGAGTCCTGGTCCTCGTTCACGTGCATGTGCGTGCGGAGCGCGTCGGTCGACTCGTGCAGGGCGAGGTTGCGTGCGACGTCCGTCGCGACGGTGTCGCTGCGCGCGAGGTCGCCGACCGTACGCACGAGGCCGTGGTCCGTGACGGGCTGTGTTCCGCGTTGAACGACCAGCGACGCTTCGGCGCGGTACCGGGTGTGCTGGAGCACGGTGACGATCGCGGCGACGCCGACGCCGACCGCGATCCCGGCCAGGACGAGCACCACCGCGGGGACCGCGGCGCGCGTCTTCTCCATGGAAAAGACCTTACTTCTGCTCTCGGAGGGCCGGAAAGAGAATCACGTCGCGA
>DATHLL010000266.1:0-6706 GCA_035488195.1 Candidatus Elarobacter sp.
GGCGGCGTGCTGACGGCGTGCGCGGGGCTGGCGCTGCTGACGATGCTGGCAGGCTCGTACGTGAGCTCGAGCAACGCCGGCCTGGCCTGCACGACGTTCCCCGCCTGTGACGGCGGCTCGTGGACCGGCGCGTTCCCCGCGCAGGTCGCACAGATGGCGCATCGCTGGATCGCGGGCGCCTTCTTCGTGCTCGCGACGGTCGCGGCGTACCTGGCGGTGCTCGGGACGATGGCGCGCGTCCGCGCCGCGACGCTGACCGCCTACGGGCTGGTCGTGCTGCAGGTGCTGCTCGGGATGGCGAACGTCGCCCGGCAGCTTCCGACGCTCCTGCGCGAGGCGCACGCCGCGAACGCGTGCGCAGTCTTCGTCGCGTTCGTCGCGGCGCTGGTGTTCGCGGCGATCGACGGAACCGTGCCGGTGCGCGCCCGCGCGGTGAACCGTGCGCGGGGGGTGCTGGCCGACTACTACGAGCTCGCGAAGCCGCGCATCATCTACCTGCTGCTGATCACGACGTTCGCCGCGATGGCGATGGCCGCGCGCGGGATGCCGCCGCTGACGATCACGCTGTGGACGCTGCTCGGCGGCGCGCTCTCGGCGGCGTCGGCCGGCGCGATCAACTGCGTGTGGGACCGCGACATCGACCGGCTGATGACGCGGACGATGCAACGGCCGATCCCGCGCGGCGCGATTTCGCCGCGCGACGCGCTGATCTTCGCCGGGCTCGCGCAGCTCGCGGGCTTCGCGCTCCTGTACGTGCTGGTGAACCCGCTCGCCGCGTGGCTCTCGCTCGCGGGGAACGCGTACTACGTCGTGATCTACACGATGTGGCTCAAGCGCGTGACGCCGCTGAACATCGTGATCGGCGGCGCGGCCGGCGCGGTGCCGCCGCTGGTCGGCTGGGCGGCGGTGACCGGCCATCTCGGCTCGCCGGCGTTCGCGCTCTTCGCGGTGATCTTCTTGTGGACGCCGCCGCACTTCTGGGCGCTCTCGCTGACGACCAACGTCGACTACGAGAAAGCCGGGATCCCGATGCTTCCGAACGTCAAGGGGATCCCGCGCACCAAGCGCGAGATCATGATCTACTCGCTCGTGCTGGTCGGCGTCTCGCTGGCGTTCTTCCCGCTGCACGTGCTCGGCCCGTGCTACGGCGGCTGCGCGCTGGTCCTCGGCACGATCTTCCTGTGGGACGCGTGGAAGGTGAGCGGCGATCCGACGAAGCGCTACGCCCGCGTGCTGTTCAAGTACTCGCTGCTGTATCTCGCGCTGATGTGCGCGGCGATGGTGCTCGACCGCGTCGTCCGGTTCCCGCACGCGCTCTGATCCGGCGGCGATGACGGCGGCGGAGACGACCGTGGCGGGCCATCGGCTCGACCGCGGCACGGTGCCGCTGCTCGTGACGCTCGGGCTCGGCGTGTTCGCGGGCGCGCTCGATCTCGGCGTGCTCTCTCCGGCGCTCCCGGCGCTCGGCGCGGCGTTCGGCGTGGGACCGCGCGAGCTGGCGTGGGTGTTCACGCTGTACCTGCTCGCGAACGTCGTCGCGATCCCGGTGATGTCGAAGCTCGCCGACCGTTACGGCCGGCGGCCGGTCTACATCCTGTGCGTGTCGGTGTTCGCGGCGGGCAGCGTGCTCGCGATCGCGGCGCCGTCGTTCGCGGTGTTCCTGATCGCGCGCGCGGTTCAGGCGGCGGGCGCGGGCGGGATCTTCCCGGTGGCGACGGCGGCGATCGCGGACCGCGTCCCGGTGGAGCGGCGCGGCGCGGCGCTCGGGCTGGTGGCGGCGACGTGGGGGCTGGCAGCGGTGATCGGGCCGGTCGTGGGCGGGCTGATCACGCACTTCGTCTCGTGGCACTGGGTGTTCGCGATCAACGTCCCGCTGGCGATCGTCGTGATCGCGCTCGCGCGCGTCCACGTCCCGGCGACGATCGCGAACGCGCGCGGCCCGCTCGACGTCGCGGGGATCGTCACGCTCGCGATCGGTCTCCTCGCGACGATGAGCCTGCTCTCGCGCCTGTACGTCGTCGACGGCCGCACGAGCTCGCCGCTCGCGTGGACGATGCTGGTCGTCGCGGTGGTCGCGTTCGCGCTGTTCGCGCTCGCCGAGCGCGGCGCGGCGCAGCCGGTGATCCCGCTGAGCTTCTTCCGCGACCGCCAGCTCATGGTGACCTACGCGCTCGAGGTGCTGATCGGCGCGCTCGAAGGCTCGCTCTTCTTCATCCCGGCGGCGCTCGTCGCCGCGCAGCACGTGAGCTACGCGGCCGCGGGCGGCGTCGCGGCGCTCGGCGCGTTCTGCTTCGTCGCCGTGATCCCGCTCTCGGGCCGCGCGCTCGACGTGGTCGGCAGCCGCGCCGTGCTGGCCTGCGGCGCCGTCCTCACCGCGGCGGGGATGCTGATCTTCGCGTTCGGCTTCGCGAGGCTGTGGCCGGCGCTGCTCGCGATGGTCGTCGCCGGCGTCGGCTTCGGCGCGCTGCTCGGCGCCCCGACGCGCTACATCATCACCAACCGCACGACGCCGGAGACGCGCGCGAGCGCGGTCGGCATGCTCTCGGTGATGCTCATCATCGGCCAGATCGTCGGCGGCTCCCTCGGCGGCGGCGTCGCCGAATCGCACGGCGACCCCGTGCACGGCTACCGCGTCGCGTATCTCGTGTTCGCCGGCGTAGCGGTCGTGGCGGCGCTGTTGACGAGCGCGCTCGCGTCACGCAGCGCCGAGCGGACGTCGCCGGCGCACGCCACGTAAACCGGCGCTGCGCCCCGATGTCACCCTGAGCCTGTCGAAGGGTGATCGTCAGCGTGTGCGGCCGCCTCGCGGCGACGTCGTGCCGGCTTCGCGGCATCCTTCGACAAGCTCAGGATGACGTTTCCTTAGGTCAGGATGACGTTTCGTTAGGTCAGGATGGCGTTTCCGTCAGGTCGGCTAGGGGCTCTCCACGAAGATCTTCCGCGCGAGCCGGTACACCAAATACGCGAGCGCTCCGAAGATCACGATGACGACGGCGAGGTCGGCGAGGCCGCTGAAGCCCGCGACGCTGTCGCCGCAGAGCGCGACGAAGCCGTTCGAGAGCCAGAGGTTGAGGCGGGCGATGGGGTTCGATGCGATGCCGTCGTTCGCGTCGATCTGGGCGAGGATCTCGTCGGGGAGCCAGCCGGCGTCGGTCTGCATCGAGCGAATGCGGCCGTCGCGGTCGACGATCGCGGTGTTCTCGGCGTGGATCAGGCCGACCGTCGGATCGGGGAACGCCGTGATCCCGAACTGCGCGGCGAAGTTCAGCGTCGGCTCGGCGTCGCCGACGACCAGGCTCCACTTCTTCGGGTTCGCGCGGTACGCGGCGCCGTAGCGCGCGAGGACCGGCGGACGGTCGTACGCCGGATCGAGCGTCACCTCGACCAAGTGCAGCTTGCGCGCGCCCATCGTGTCCTGCAGCTTGCCGAACTTCGCGCTGATCAGCGGGCACATCCGCGCGTCGGCGCAGCGCGTGTAGATGAACGAGAGGACGACGTCTTGGCCGCGGAGCTGCGAGAAGCGGAACGGCTTCCCGGTCTGGTCGACGAACGCGGTGTCCGGGACGGTGTCGCCGATCTTCAGGCGCGTCACGCGGCGCAGCGGCGACGAGTTGTCCACCGTGAGCGACTGGGCGCTGGTGCTGGTGACGTTGGATAGCGTCCAGGGCTCGGTCTTCGTGTTCACGTCGGCGTCGATCGTCGCGCCGGGTTGCAGTTGCGCGGCCCGCTCGCGGGGAACGATCCGGAACGGCATCGTCATCCCGGGCATCCCGCCGAACGGGTCGTGGCGAACGATCGCCTCGCCGGTCTTCGGGGTCACCGCGAGGACGACGCCGTGCAGCCGCGGCGCCGCGCTCGCAAGGCCGGGGAACGACACGACCAGCATGACCGATACGACGAAGATCATCCACGGCGTGCGCCCCAGCCGGCTCAGCGCCCACGACCGCGCCAAGGAGCTCATCCGCCGCCCGTGGACGCGCGCGGAGCGGCGCGTCGTGCTGACGGGGTTCTTCGGGCGGCTCTCGATCGCGATCGAGCCGATCCTGGTCGGGAGCGTCTTCGCGGCACTCACGGTGGGTCTGTTCTTCGCGCACCGGCTTTCGCCGAACGTCGGTTCGGATATCATCGTCATCGCCCCGGTCTTCGGGTTCGGGTTCCTCGCCTGCGTCGTGTGGGCGCTGGGCGTCATGCTGGCGCCGTCGCGCGCGCTGATTCACACGATGCGACCGATCTACATCGTCGACGGTTACATTCGCTACCGGCGCCGCGACTCACGCTCGCCCGAGGACTCGAACGGCTACGTCGCCGTGCTGACCGACGACGAGACGATCGCGTGCGAGTGGCCGACGCTCGGCGAGATCGAGCTCCCCGATCTGCGCCGCCCCGCGCTCTGCGAGTTCACCGAATACGGCGGCGTCCACGCCATCGACGGCCGCCCGACCGGCGTCCTCCCCGGCCGCATCCCGGCGCTCGGCGTCGGGATCCACGGCCGGAAGGAAGAAATCGCCTAACCTAATTTCAGGTTTGTGGCGTTGTCGGAGGGCCAGACGTGGCCGTAGCCCGACACCGCGAGCACGCATCCGGCGATGATGAAGATCAGGACGACGCCGGCGATCCCCGCGTAGAGCACCAGCGGCGGGATCCCGCTCGAGATCGGGACGCCGCGTTCGTCTTCCAGGTCGTACATGTCAGGCAGCTCCTCCGTGCGGCAGAACGCCGAAGCACGCGAGCACGACCAGGACGCAGCCGAACGCCATCAGGCCGAGCAGCAGTTTGGTCACGTTGTCGTCGAGCCCGGTCTTGTGCCACTCGCCGCGCAGCCCGACGCACGCGAAGAAGAACACCACCAGCGCCCCGACGAACGCGACGATCTTCTCGATGTTCGCTAACTCCATCGCGCCCTCACCAGAGATAGAACAGGAAGAACAGCACGACCCAGATCACGTCGACGAAATGCCAGTACAGCGTTCCGGCGGTCAGGCCGAAGAAGCGCTGCTGCGTGTAGACGCCGGCGCGGGTCTGGATCCAGAGCGCGATCAGGAAGCACACGCCGATGAAGACGTGGATCCCGTGCATCCCCGTGAGCGTGAAGAACGAGGCGCCGAACGTGTTGCCGTTCCAGCCCCCGATCTGCGCGTGCGCGTACTCGTAGGCCTGGCCGCCGAGGAATCCCAGCCCCAGGATGATCGTGAGCGCCATGAACAGGTTGAAGCGCCCGCGGTTCGCGTGCTTCCAGTGCTCGAGCGCGTAGTGCATCGTCACGCCGGACCCGAACAGCACGACCGAGTTGAACGCCGCGAACGCGGTGTCGAGCCGCGGGAGCTGCGCCGGGACGACCGGCGGCCCCGGCGGCCACATCGGGATCGAGTTGCGCAGGTAGATGTACGCGAAGATGTAGGACGAGAACAGCACGACGTCCGTCCCCAGGAACAGGACGAACCCCATGAGACGCATGTCCCGCGTCTCTTGGTAGATGATCTCGTCGTGGCCGTGGTCGTGCCCGTCGTCGTGGACGCCGCCGTGCGCCGTAATCGATGCTGCCATGCTAATGGGTCGGGACCGGGTGGGAGACGTGCGTCGGCGTCGCCTCGGTCGCGCCCGGCGCGGCTTCGAGGCCGAGGTACGGGAGCGGGTTGCCGAAGTCGTACGGCGCCGCCAGCACCGCCGGGATCTTCTTGTAGTTGTAGTACGGCGGCGGCGAGGAGATCATCCACTCCAGCGTCCGCGCGCCCCACGGGTTGGGGCCGGCCTTCTTCCCGTTGCGCAGGCTGTCGATCAGGACGTAGATGAACAGCAGCGCGCCGAGCGCCATCACGTACGACGAGATCGTCGCGAACTGGTTCCAGAACGTGAAGCGCGGGTCGTAGATCGCGACGCGCCGCGGCATCCCCAGCAGACCCAGCCAGTGCAGCGGCGTGAACGTCGCGTTGAAGCCGATGAACGTCAGCCAGAACTGGAGCTGGCCGAGCTTCTCGTTGTACATCTTCCCGGTCATCTTCGGCCACCAGTAGTAGATGCCGGCGAAGAGCGACATGATCGAGCCGCCGTAGAGCACGTAGTGGAAGTGCGCGACGACGAAGTACGTCCCGTGCTCGTGGTAGTCGGCCGGGACCGCGGCCAGGAAGAACCCGGTCAGGCCGCCGTAGGTGAACGTGATCAGGAAGCCGGTTGCGTAGAGCATCGGCGTCTTCCAGTTGATCGCCCCGCCCCACAGCGTCGCCATCCACGAGAAGATCTTGATCCCGGTCGGGATCGCGATCACCATCGTGATGATCATGAACGGGAGCTGGAGCCAGGGCGCCATCCCGGAGGTGAACATGTGGTGCGCCCAGACCGAGAAGCTCAGCAGCGCGATCGCGACCGAGCTGAACGCGATCATCTTGTAGCCGAAGATCGGCTTGCGCGAGAACGTCGGGAGCACTTCGGAGATGATCCCGAACCCCGGGATGATCATGATGTAGACGGCCGGGTGCGAGTAGAACCAGAACATATGCTGCCACAGGAGCGGCGAGCCGCCGCGCTTCGGGTCGTAGAATGGGACGCCGAAGACGCGCTCGATGAAGAGCGCGGCGAGCGCGGCGCCCAGCGCCGTCGTCGCGATGAACGAGAGCGGCGCGGTCGCGAACTGCGCCCACACGAAGAGCGGCATGCGGGTGAACGTCATGCCCGGCGCGCGCATCTTGAAGATGGTCACCAGGAAGTTGAT
>DATHLL010000267.1:0-3959 GCA_035488195.1 Candidatus Elarobacter sp.
GCACCACATCCCCGATCCGAGCCGCTTCTTCGCGGAGGCGATCCGGACGCTGGTCCCCGGCGGGACGATCTCGCTGATCGACGTCGCGCACACGCCGCTCGCGCGGCTGCTGTTCGGGCGGTTCCACCCGGAGGGCTACGATTCGGCGCGCGAGGGCTGGACGCTCGACGAGAGCGCGCCGCTCGGCGGCGCCGACCAGGCGATGTCGTGGGTCCTCTTCCGCCGCGACCGCGCGCTGTTCGAGGCGCGGTTCCCGGCGCTCGACGTCGAGGTGATCGAGCTGCTCCCGTGGTTCGGGTACCTGCTCTCGGGCGGGCTCACCCGCCGGAACCTCGTCCCGGGCGTCCTCGTCCCGGCGCTCGTCGCGCTCGACCGGGCGACGACGCTGCTGAACCCGGCGTTCGCGCTGCACTGGCACATCCGCATCCGCAAGCGGCCCTGAGCGCCGCGGTTCGGATGGACGTTCGCTCGATCGCCGTGACCGGTGCGGCGGGTTTCCTCGGGCGCGCGCTCGTGGGATACTTCGCGGGCGCCGGCCTGCGGACGCACGCACTGGCGCGCCGCGCGCTCCGGGCCGGTGGCGCGCAACCGGCTCCGAACGTCGTGCCGGGGGCGTACGACTTGGATGCCGAGCCGGATCCGGCGGCGCTGCGCGGGCTCGACGCGCTCGTGCACTGCGCGTTCGTCCCGCACCGCGCGCCGGCCGACCGCTCCTCGGAGCGGAACGTTCGCGGGACGCTCGCGCTCGCGCGGGCCTGCCGCGAGGCCGGCGTGCGGTTCGTCTTCGTCTCCAGCGTCTCGGCGGCGACGGAGGCTCGCAGCGAGTACGCGCGCCACAAGCGCGCGATCGAGGAGGCGCTCGCGCCGTCCGACGCCGTGACGATCCGGCCGGGGCTCGTCGCCGGCGACGGCGGGCTGTTGCGCGGGCTGCACGACGCCGTCGGGCGCGGGACGGTCCCGCTGATCGGCGGCGGCCGCGAACCGGTCCAGGTCGTGAGCCCCGAAGAGGTCGGCGAGGCGATCCTGATCGCGCTGCGCCGCGATCTGCGCGGCGCCCACAACGCGGTCTCGGTCCCCGCGGTCCCGTTGCGGACGATCGTGCGCGACCTGGCGTCCCGCGCGTCGCGGCCGGTCCGGCTCGTCGGCGTCCCCTGGCCGGCCGCCTTCGCGGCCGCCGCCCTCGCCGAGCGCGCCGGGATCCGGCTCCCGCTCACCACCGACAACCTGCGGGGGCTGCGCGCCGCGGCCGTCCACGCCCCGAGCGGCGCGCTCCTCGCGGCCGGCTGGTCGGCGCTGCCGTGGGAGGCGCGCTGCGCCGAGCTGCGCTTCGGCGCGGCGGCGCCGGCGTGAAGCGGCTCGCGGCGCTGCTGCGCCCCTCCCCGGCCGAGCTGCGCGCGCTCGCCGAGCGCGAGACCGACCCGCGCTTCGCCGCGGAGTTCGAGCAGCTCTGCCCGGGTCCGCTCCTCACCGTCCTCGCGCTGGCGGGGATCGGCGCCCTGGCCGTCGTGACCGCGCCCGTGCGGATCGCCGCGGGGCTCCTCGCGGGACGGCGGCGATGATCGACCTGCTGGTGGTCGGCTCCGGGCCGAGCGGGGCGCAATGCGCGAAGGCGGCCTGCGAGCTGGGACTCGAGACCGTGATGATCGACGTCGGGATCGACGACCCGGCGACCCGCGAGCGGATCCCCGACGCGCCGTTCGACGCGCTGCGGCGCACCGATCCGGAGCAGCGCGCGTACTTCGTCGGCGACGCGCTCGCCGACGTGATGGGCGTGCGCGTCGGCGCGCAGCTCACCCCGCCGCGCCAGTTCATCGTGCGCGAGGCCGAACGGCTCGCGCCGCTCGCGTCGGCGACGTTCCAGCCGCTGCAGAGCTTGGCGCTCGGCGGGCTCGGCGCCGGGTGGGGCGCGGGGACGTTCACGTACAACGACGCGGAGCTCGCCGAGATCGGGCTGCCCGCCGCCGCGATGCGGCGCGGATACGACGAGGTCGCCGCCGACATCGGGATCAGCGGTTCGGCCGGCGACGACGTCGCGGCCGAGCTGCTGCGCTGCGCGCCGCTCCAGCCGCCGCTCCCGCTCGACGACAACGCCGCCGCGCTGTTCGCGACCTACCGGCGGAACCGCGCGCGCGTCCGCGCGCGCGGCCTCGACCTGGGCCGCGCGCCGAGCGCGATCCTGACGCGGCCGATCGAGCGCGACGGTCTGCGGCGCGAGCCGAACCCGCTGCACGACATGGACTTCTACTCCGACCGCTCGCGCTCGGTGTACCGGCCCCGGTACACGGTCGAGGAACTGTGCGGGCGCGCGAACTTCCGCTACCGCGGCGACGCGCTCGCGCTGCGCTTCGAGCAGCGCGACGACGGCACGGTCGAGCTGTGGTACCGCGACCTCGCCGCCGGCGCGGAGCGCTCGATCCGCGCGCGGCGGCTCGCGCTCGCCGCGGGGGCGCTGGCGACCACGAAGCTCGTGCTGCGCTCGCTCGGGCTCTACGACCGCCCGGTCCCGCTGCTCTCGAACCCGTACACCTATCTGCCGTGCGTGAACCTGGCGATGCTGGGGCGGCCGGCCGGCGACGCGCGGCACAGCATGGCGCAGCTCGCCGGCGTCCTGCGGCGCCCGGGCAACGACGACCGCATCGCGCTCTCGATCTACTCGTACCGCTCGCTGCTGCTCTACAAGCTGGTGAAGGAGATGCCGCTCCCGCCGGAGCTGGGGCTGCTGACGGCGCGGCTGCTGCTCTCCGCGCTCACCATCGTCGGCATGCACCACCCCGACCGCCGAACCGACGCGAAGCGGATCGCGCTCGTGCGCTCGCGGACGGACGACGTGCTGACCGCGGACTACGCGCTGAACGCGGACGAGCGCGCCGCGGTCGCCGCGAACCTGCGCGCGACCCGCGCGGCGCTGCGCGCGCTGCGCTGCATCCCGCTCGGTGCGATCGATCCCGGAAACGGCTCGAGCATCCACTACGCGGGCGGGCTCACGATCACCGGCGACGCGCGCGACCCGCTCGGCACGAGCGCCGAGGGCCGGCTGCACGCGGCGCGCTCGGTCTACGTCGCAGACTCCGCGAACTGGCGGTTCCTGCCGGCGAAGGGGCTGACGTTCTCGCTGATGGCGAACGCGCGGCGCGTCGCGGGCGCCGCCGCGGCCGAGCTGCGGGCGGCGGTCACGCCTTGACGCGGACGCGCGCGACCGTCTCGCCCGCGGCGAGCTCCGGCTCGCGGTGCACCTTCAGCGTGCGCGGGGCGAACTGCACGTCGTAGAACAGCGCCTGCAGGCTGAGCTGGAAGCCGATCATGAAGACGAGCAGCGCGAGCACGATCGTCCCGGTCGGCCGCGGGATCCCCGAGGCGACCGAGACGCCCCATTCGTGGATCCCGAAGACCGTCCCGAAGAGCAGCAGCGGGATCCCGAGGAACCCGCAGATCGAGGCGACGTTGATCTCGACGATCAGGTAGTTCACCAGCACGCGGCGCAAGAAGCGCAGCAACAGCTTCGGCGGAAACTCCAGCAGGACGCGGCCGATCGAGAGCGAGCTCGTCTCGCCGGCGTAGATCGCGGGCATGTCGACCTCGGCGAGGACGCGCTTCGAGAGCCCGAACGCGGCGAGCAGGTCGATCTCGAAGAAGTAGCGCTCCGCGAGCTGCTCGTACGGGATGCGGCGGAGCGCCGACGCGCGCAGCGCGATGAAGCCGTTGGTCGGATCGACGATCGTCCAGTAGCCGGTGCTGAACTTCACCAGGAAGGTCAGCCCCGCGTTTCCGATCAGCCGCGCGAGCGGCATCGTGCGCAGCGTCCGAGCGTCGGCGAAGCGGTTGCCTTTGACGAGATCGACGTCCTCGTGGCGCTTCAGCACCTCGAGCATCACCGGGACGAACGAGACGTCCATCTGGTCGTCGGCGTCGAGCTTCACGACGTACTCCGCGCCGAGCGCGAGCGCGGCCGCGATCCCGGT
>DATHLL010000268.1:0-2427 GCA_035488195.1 Candidatus Elarobacter sp.
GCACCACATCCCCGATCCGAGCCGCTTCTTCGCGGAGGCGATCCGGACGCTGGTCCCCGGCGGGACGATCTCGCTGATCGACGTCGCGCACACGCCGCTCGCGCGGCTGCTGTTCGGGCGGTTCCACCCGGAGGGCTACGACTCGGCGCGCGAGGGCTGGACGCTCGACGAGAGCGCGCCGCACGGCGGCGCCGATCAGGCGATGTCGTGGGTCATGCTGCGGCGCGACCGCGCCGAGTTCGACCGCCGTTTCCCGCAGCTCGCCGTCGAGACGATCGAGCTGCTGCCGTGGTTCGGCTACCTCTTCTCCGGCGGCCTCACGCGGCGCAACCTCGTCCCCGGCGCGCTGGTCCCGCTGCTGAGCGCGCTCGACCGGGCGTCGACGGTGCTGAACGGCGCGTTCTCGCTGCACTGGCACATCCGCATCCGCAAGCGCGGCTGATCGCGGCGGGACGCGCTACTCGGGGCGCAGGCTGCACGCGACGTGCCGCGCGACGCGGCGCGCGTTCGCCATCATCGTCAGGGTCGGCCCTTTCGCCGGCAAGAACCGCCAGTTGGCCGAGTCGCCGACGTACACGTTCGGAGCCTGGCGCAGCCTTCCGGCGGCGTCGGTCGAGAGCGGATCCGCGGCGTCGCCGTCGACGGCGAGCCCCCCGGCGTAGTGGATGCTCGCGCCGTTCCCCGGCTCGATCGCCGAGAACGGAACGCAGCGCACGGCGCGCAGCGCGCGTGCCGTGTCGCGGACGGCGCGGCGGCGCCAGCGGAGCTCGTCGCCGGTCGACGCGTACTCCGCGCGCATCTCGGCCGAGCCGTCCGGGCGCCGGTGTACGGACATCCACTTTCCCGAGGCCGGGTACTCCGGAAAGTTCACGCCGACGACCGTCAGCGAGGAGAGCAGCACCCGTGCGGCCAGCAACCCGGCGGCGGGAGGCAGCGGCATCTCCTTCACCAGCTTGTACAGCAGCAGCGAGCGGTACGAATAGAACGAGAGGTACAGCGCGTCCTCGGCCGCCTCGCGCTCCAACGTCCCGATGAGCTGGCTCAGGCTGTGGCGGCGGTCGGCCGCCGGACGCCCGAACATCGGCAGGTTGACGCACGGCATGTAGACGTACGCGTTCGAGAGCAGCGGGACGCGGCGTTCGTACTGTCCGAGCGACGCGAGGACGATGCGCGTCGTGCCGAGCGCACCGGCCGCCAGGATAACGCGGCGCGCGCTGACCGGAGCGGAATCGCCGCCGCGCACCGGGCGCACGTGCACGTCGACCGAATCGCCGCGCTCGACGAAGCCCGTCACCAGCGATTCGCCGCGGTACTCGAACGCCGGATGCGACCGCAGCTCGTCGATCGTGTAGCGCGGACGGTAGACCGAGCGCGTGGCGTCGGAGTAGAAGTCCATGTCGTGCAGCGGGTTGGCCTCGCGCACGACGCCGTCCGACGTGCGCGCGGTCCCGAGCATCGCGAGCGGCGCGCGTCCCATACGCAGGCCGTGGCGCCGCGCGGCTTCGCGGCGCGACGCGTACGTGTCGAGCAGCGCGCGCGCGTTGGTGTCGAGCGGAAGCGGGTCGCCGACCGGGGCGCAGCGGAGCAGCGTGCTCCCGGTGTCGTCCGACGCGTCGCCGCTGATGCCGATGTCGGCCGCGACGGCGTCGTAGCACGGGCGCATCTCGTCCGCCGGCAGCCCGGCGCGCGCGAGCTCGGCTTCGCTGAACGTCACGCATCCCGCACCCCAGCCCGCGCCGAGACCGCCGAGCGCCAAGCTCCGCAGCGGCGCGAACGTCTCGGATTCAAACGGCAGCAGCTCGTCGACGTCCTTCGTGATGAACTGGCGCGGCGGCGTGAGCTGCGCGCCGACGCGCACGGACGTCAGCGTCGCGGCGTCGTACGGTCCGACAAGATAACGCCGCTGGTCGGGATCGGTTCGGCGCAGCTCGGAGAACGGGCGCCGCGGGATCGTGTCGCGCGTCGCGGGATCGTCGTTGCCGACGTCGAGCAGCATGACCGTCAGCCCGCGCGCGATCGCTTCCTTCGCGGCCTGCGCGCCGCTCGGCCCGGAGCCGACGACGAGGACGTCCCTCACCGCGTTCTGCGAAGCAGGCGGAACGGCGCGGCGAGCGCGCCGTACACCGCGACCGCGAACAGCAGCAGCGCAGCGCCGAGCGGTCCCGGCGTGATCTGCTCGAAGTCGCGGTACGACGCCGGATCGACCTCACGCGTCACCAAGCGGTAGAGCTCCGCGCCGTCGGGGCGCAGACGCCGCAGCAGCGCGTCGACGAGGGCACTCATCCCAAACCCTTCGCCGAGAACGACGCGAGAACCGTCAGTGCGGGCGCGGGCGACCAGCCGCGACGCACGAGCTCGTCGCTCGCGGCGTGAACGATCGTGCTGCGCAGTCCACGCAGGTTGCCACTGCTGACCGGGAGGCGAACG
>DATHLL010000269.1:0-5055 GCA_035488195.1 Candidatus Elarobacter sp.
GGTCGCGGCGTTCGTCGTCGGGACGCTGACGTACGCGGCGGGGACGCTCGGGTTCACGTTCGTGCTGCTCGCGTTCTTCGTGCCCTCGGTGCTGTTGTCGCGGATCGGGCGGGCGCGCAAGCGCGCGCTGGTCGACGTCGGGCAGCACGGCGCGCGCGACGCGATGCAGGTGATCGCGAACGGCGGCGTCGCGACGTTCTGCGCGGTGGTGTGGGCGCTGCAGCACGACCCGCGCTGGGCGCTCGCGTTCGCCGGCGCGTACGCCGCGGCGACGGCCGACACGTGGGCGACCGAGATCGGGACGCTCGCGCGCCGGCAGCCGCGCTCGATCCTCACGCTGCGGCCGGTCGCGACCGGGATGTCGGGCGGCGTCACGGTCCCCGGGACGCTGGCCGAGCTCGCCGGCGCGCTGTGGCTCGGCGTGACCGGCTCCGCCGGGATCGCCGCCGCGTACGTGCTGAACGTCGCCGACCTGGGCGTCGCGTGGCGGACGCAAGCGCCGGCGGCGTACACGCTCCCGGTCGCGATGCTGCTCGCCATCCCGCTGGGCGGGATCGCGGGGGCGACGCTGGACTCGGTGCTCGGCGCCACGGTCCAGGAGCTGCGCCGGTGCGACGTCTGCGAGCGCGCCTGCGAGACCGATCCGCACGCCTGCGGCGCGCCGAGCCGGCTCGTCCGCGGGGTCCGCGGCTTCTCGAACGACGTGGTCAACCTGCTGGCCACGGCGACGGGCGCCGCGGTGGCGTTCGGCGTCGCGACGGCGTTCGCTCGCTGAACCGGCCTGGCCCGATGCAAGTGCCGAAACCGACCTTGGTCCGGGCGGAGTCCAACCGCACGTGCGACCATCCGTCGCACCGAGAAGCATGGCCACCGAAATCACCCAAGACCGCGACGTCAGCGAGCACGGCGCCCGCCTGATCCTCATCACGCTGGGGATCATGGCGGCGACGCTGATGCAGACGCTCGACTCGACGATCGTCAACGTCGCGCTCCCCACGATCCAAGGCAACCTCGGCGCCACCCAGGAGGAAGGCGCCTGGGTCGTCACGGGCTACATCATCTCGGCCGTCATCGTCATCCCGCTCACGCCGTGGCTGCAGATCCGCTTCGGCCGCCGGCAGTACTACTCGGCGGCGATCATCGGCTTCACGATCGCCTCGATGCTGTGCGGCGTCGCCGGCTCGATCCAGCAGCTCATCTTCTACCGCATCCTGCAAGGGCTCTTCGGCGGCGGGCTGATCGCGACCGGACAAGCCTCGCTGCGCGACACGTTCCCGCGCCATCTCCTCGGCGCGTCGCAAGCGGTCTTCGCGCTCGGCGCGATCGTCGGCCCGTCGGTCGGTCCGACCGTCGGCGGCTGGCTCACCGACAACTTCTCGTGGAACTGGGTGTTCTTCATCAACCTGATCCCCGGGATCTTCGCGGCGATCGTCGTGCTGACGATGATGCGGAACCCGTCCGACCCGAAGCGCATCCCGGTCGACGCGATCGGCCTCGGGTTGCTCGCGATGGGGCTCGGCTCGCTGCAGTACATCCTCGACGAAGGACAGCGGAACGACTGGTTCTCCGATCCGGTGATCCGGTTCTTCGGCGTCACCACCGTCGTCGGGATCGTCGCGTTCGTCTGCTGGTCGCTGTGGGGCACGAAGCGCCCGATCGTGGACTTGCGCGCGTTCAAGTACCGCGCGATCGCGGCGGGGAGCGCGCTCGGTTTCGCGATCGGCTCGGTGCTGTTCGGCGCGACGGTGATCCTGCCGCAGTACGTGCAAGGCGTCCTGGGCTTCACCGCGACGCTCTCGGGCGAGCTCATCTTCATCCGCGCGGCGTTCATCGCGCTGCTCACGCCGTTCATCGCGCGGCTCGCGGGGAGCGGGCGGATCGACACGCGGATCCTGCTCGTCACCGGCTTCTCGCTGATCGGCGCGAGCCAGATCTGGCTCGGCTACATCACCACCTCGCAGAACGATTTCGGCTCGCTGCTCGGCCCGGCGATCATGGCCGGGATCGGGCTCGCGATGCTGTTCGTGCCGATCAACATCGCGGTGCTCAGCGCGATCCCGCCGGAGGTCGTTCCGAAAGCCGCCGCTTTCCAGTCGCTCTCGCTGCAGCTCGGCGGCTCGTTCTCGACCGCCGCGCTCATCACGCTGCTCGCGCGGCGCAGCGCGTTCCACCAGAGCGTCCTCGCGCAGAGCGCGACGCCGGACAACGGCGCGCTGCAGATCCTCGTGCAGCAGACGCACAGCGCCAGCTCCGCGCTGGGCGTCCTCTACGGGCAGATCATGACGCAGGCGACGGTCATGGCGTACGCCGACGCGCAGTGGGCGCTCGGCGCGCTCACCTTCGTCCTCGTCCCGCTCGTCTTCGTGATGCCGCGCCGCCGCAAAGGCGCGGCGGCGCCGGTGAACATCCCGGTCGAGTAGCGCCGGTCAGGAGGCCTTCGCGGCCGTCCCGTACTTCTTGTCGAGATACGGGATGATGTCGTCGTCGTCGTCGAGGACGACGTCGCCGTCGACCAGGACCGGGATCGACGTCTGCCCCGAGACGCGCTTGACCTCGTCGCGCTGCGCGTGCGAGTGCGGCACGTTCACGTTCTTGTAGTCGAGCAGCAAGTCGGTGAGCTTCTTGCGCACGCGCGCGCAGTACGGGCACCACTCGGCTTGGTAGAGGACGATCTCGGTTTCGCGGCCCATCGACTTCTCCAGGACCGCCGCGGCCGAAAAAGGTTGCGCGCCCGGCCGCGTCGGAGAGATTCGAGGCGATGGTTGCCGCCGAGCGGACCCAACGGCGTGACCGCATCGCGATCGCCGGCTCGATCGCGATCCATCTGTGCGTCCTGACGCTCGCCACCATCACGATCCTGCGGCCTGCGGTCCCCCTCGGCGAGCCGGACGAGCGCACGCTCTTCACCAGCCTGCTGCATATCCAGCACATCGCGCCGCCGCGCCACGCGGCACGCCCGCACGCCGTCGCGGCGGCGGCGCGGCCCGTGCCGCACGCGGTTCGCCCGGTCGTCATCCATGCCGCCGTGACGCGCGAGCACGCCTCGCACGCGCTGCTGGTGAAAGCCGAGCACCGCGCGGCGGCCGTCGTGCTGATCGTGCCGACCGAACCGCCGAAGCGCGTCCAGCCGGCGGTCGCCGAGGCCGCGCCGGCACCGGCGGCGATCGCGCCGCGGGCCGCGCCGGGGGCCGTTGCGGCGACGTCTGCGCCGAGCGCCGCGCCCGCCGCGGCGCAAGTCGCGGTGCAGCGCGACGAGGGGATCGGGAACTTCGGCGAGACCTATCCCGCCTCGATCGATCCCGCGCTGCGCGGAACCGTGCTCGCCGGGGTGAACGGCGTCGTCGTGCGGATCGCGGTCGACGAGAACGGCCGCCCGGTTTCCGTCGAGTTCGTGCGCGCGCCGGCCGATCCGGCGCAGCGCGACGAACTCCGCTCGCGGCTGCTCGCCGCGCACTTCATCCCCGCCGCGTGCAACGGACTGCGCTGCGCGGGAACGGTCGAACTAAAGAGCTAGCGTTTTTCGATCTCGAACGGGATCCCGAGTTCGCCGGCCATCTTCTGGAGGCCGTCCCACACTTTGACGTGCACCGGGACGCCGTTGCGGCGGTTCTCGATCGTCTTCTCGTGCTCGATCTCGCCGGCGACGTAGATGCGCTCGGCGCCCGGCGCTTTCTGCGAGTCCTTGAACGCGCGCAGCTCGGTGTCCATGTCGGCCTTGAACTGCTCCGCGTCGCGGAACCCGTCGATCGAGAACGCCGCGAAGAAGTGCGAGATGCGGCCCGGCAGCGGCGGATCGCTCGGGAGCGGGAGATCGTTGCCGAACGCGCCGCCGGAGAGCACGCCGCATAGGATGTCGACGAGCAGCCCCAGGCCGTAGCCCTTGTGGCCGCCGTTGTCGACGCCGTAGCCGCCGAGCGGGAGCAGCGCGCCTTTCAGCGCGACCTGCGGGTCGAGCGTCTCGTTGCCGTGCTCGTCGATCGCCCAGCCGGGATTGAGCTGCTTGCCCTTGCGGTTGTAGACTTCGAGCTTCCCTTTCGGCACCGTCGTCGTCGCGAAGTCGAGCACGAACGCCGGTTCGTTCTTCGCCGGGATGGCGAACGCGAGCGGGTTCGTGCCGAGCAGCACGTCGCGCCCGAACGTCGGCGCGCCGTAGCGCACGCTGTTCGTCGACGCGATCCCGATCATGTCGCGCGGGAGCGCGAGCATCGCGTAGTAGCCCGCGATCCCGAAGTGGTTCGAGTTGCGCACCGCGCCGAACGCTGCGCCCGTCTGCGCGGCCTTCTCGATGATTCGGTCCATCGTGCGCTTCGCGGTCGGGTGGCCGAGGCCGTTCCCCGCGTCGACCAGCAGCGAGGTCGGCGTCTCGCGGACCGTCGTGACCTCGGGCTTCGCCTCGAGCTGCCCGTTGCGGATCCGGCTGACGTAGTACGACTCGAGCCGCGCCACGCCGTGCGACTCGATCCCGCGCAGGTCGGCGGCGACGAGGACGTCGGCGACGATCGCCGCGTCGTCGGGGCTGACCCCGACCTTGGTGAGCGCCTCGGAGACGAAGCGTTTGAGCTCCGGCTCGGAAGCGAGGCGGTACTCGGAGGTGACGGCGCTGGTCATATCTCCGCAAGTATACCCCCGCGGAATCCCCCCGAGTAGGACCCTCGTCGGACCCGGCGCCCGACCGCTCCCGTAACCGGTCGCCGGACCGCGATGTCACCCTGAGCCTGTCGAAGGGTGAGCCACGGCCGCTCCCGGCGAAGCGACGGCCGATGGTCGAGCCGGCGCCGGGACTTGTCGACGAGCTCCGCGCCGCGGTCCCGGGCGGGGTGCTGACCGAGGCCGAGGACCTGATCGCGTACGGCTTCGACGGGACGTTCTACGAGTGCGTCCCCCCGCTGGTCGTCCTCCCCGCGACGACCGCCGAGGTCGCCGCCGTGCACCGCCTCGCGACCGCGCGCTGCGTCCCGATCACCCCGCGCGCGATGGGGAGCGGGCTCTCCGGCGGCGCCGTCCCGCTCGCGGGCAGCATCGTGCTCGGCGTCGCGCGGATGGACCGCATCCTCG
>DATHLL010000270.1:0-3162 GCA_035488195.1 Candidatus Elarobacter sp.
AGCGGATCTTCGAGCGCTTCGTGCGGGCCGACGACGACGAGCGCGGGAGCGGGCTCGGCCTGGCGATCTGCCGCGCGATCGCGCGCGCGCACGGCGGCGACGTCGTCCTCGAGGACCGCAACCGGTTCGTCGCGCGGCTGCCGAAGTTCGACCACGCCTGAGGAGTTTCTGAAACCGCGGCGCGCGCCGCTTCATCGCGTTCTCAGGCGCGGCCCCGACGATGCGCTCGTGCGACTCGTCTCGCTCTTCCTTCTCTCGGCGCTGGCCGGCTGCACTCCCGGTGCGCCGCCCGCCGGTGCCGTGAGCGCCGCCGCGGCGACCACCACGATCGACGTGTCGCTGACGTCGTCGCCGGTCGCCGCGACGGCGTACGGGAACGCGGGCGGCTACACGCCGCCGGTGACCGACGTCGCGCTCGGCACGACGATCCGGTTCCTGAACACCGACTCGTTCGCGCACACCGCATCGTCGCTGAGCGGGACGTCGTTCCCGCCGTCCTCGCCGTTCACCGGCGCGGCGCTGAACCAGTCCGGCGGGACGCTCTCGGGCGGCTGGACCAGCGGCGCGCTGAACCCGAACAGCGCCTCGCAGACGCTCCTCGCCGACAAGACGGGGACGTATCTGTACGGCTGTTTCTTCCACTACGGCTCGCCGATGCGCGGAGCGATCGTTGTCCACTAGGAAGACCGCCGTCGCGCTGGCCGCGGCGTGCGCCGCGCTCGGCGCGATGCTCTGCGCGCCGCGCACCGCCAGCGCGATCCCGATCTTCGCGCAGCGCTACGATCTGCAGTGCGGCGCGTGCCACTCGGTGCTGCCGGAGCTGAACCAGTTCGGCAACGAGTTCCGCAACCGCGGCTACCGGCTCCCCGACGTGCCGAAGCACGGCACGACGATCGTCGCGCTGCGCGAGCAGATCGGCTACACGCCGACGCCGGCCGACGGGACGACGCGCAAGACGGTCCCCGCCGGCGCGGCGCTCGCCGCCGGCGAAATCGGGCGCGTCGAGGCGTTCGTGCACGAGACGCTCGGCAGCGAGGGAAGCACGTCGTCGCTGTTCCTCGGTTACCTCGCGTATCGCGACGACCACTCGGGGATTCTCTACCGCGCCGGGTTGATCGAGCTGCCGCTGGTGCACTCGCCGGCGCAGCGCAACGACACGCTGACGACGTACGGCTACGAAGGGACGCTCGTCGGTTTGAACGATCTCACGCTGGCGACGCCGCGCTGGGCGTTCGAGGCCGAGCAGAACGTCGGGAACGCGCGCGTCGCGGCGACGATGTCGTTCGGAAACGCGACCGGCTCGGCGTACGGCGGCAAGCCGGTCACCACCGGCCGCACCGAGTCGTTCAGCGCGCCCGAGCTCGGCTTCTTCGCGCGGGTGCCGGTGACCGGCGACGTGCGCGTCGGCGTCGACGTGCTCAGCGGCGTGCGGCGCATCAGCGCCGGCGGCGGGCGCCCGTTCGACGATCCGTACGACCGCATGGGCGCCTCGCTCGAGGCGCGCAGCGGGCGGCTCGAGCTGCTCGCCGAGCAGTGGTACGGTCACGACGGCAACGCCGACGGCGCCGGCGGCACGATCGGCTCGTACGGCGGGTACGCGCGGCTGCGCTGGCGGCTCGGCAACCACGCCTTCGTCGGGATCCGCGAGGACGCCGCGGCGGCGCCCTCGGCGACGCGCTCGCTGCTGTGGTACGCGGAGGCGCACGTCACCCCGCACGCGCGGGTGCTGATCCAGCAGCGCCGCCCGATCCCCGGCGGCCCGACCGCGCTCGGCGCCGCGCTCACCATCGGAGTCCCCTGGCCGCGCGGGAAGTAGCGCGCGAACCCGGTCCCGAAACCGGCGAGCATGCTCGCCACCACGCCGTATCAGTACATCCTCGTCGAGACCGCCGATGACGGGATCGCCGCCGTCACGCTCAACCGTCCGGAGAAGCGCAACGCGCTCTCGCTCGACGTGATGCGCGAGCTGATCGCGGCGTTCGAGGCGATCGGCGCCGACCGCGCGGTGAAGGTCGTGATCCTGCGCGGGCTCGGTCCGGCGTTCAGCGCCGGGCACGACTTGCGCGAGATGCTCGAGCGCAGCGTCGCCGAGTACCGGCTGGTGTTCGACACCTGCGTGCGGCTCATGGAGACGCTGCAGTCGGTTCCGCAGCCGGTGATCGCGGAGATCGCCGGGATCGCGACCGCCGCCGGCTGCCAGCTCGTCGCGACGTGCGATCTCGCCGTCGCCTCGAGCGAGGCGCGCTTCGCGACGCCGGGCGTGAAGATCGGATTGTTCTGCACCACGCCGATGGTCGCGCTGACGCGCGCGATCGGCCGCAAGCGCGCGATGGAGATGCTGCTGACCGGCGAGATGATCGACGCGCGCACCGCCGCCGAGTGGGGGCTCGTGAACCGC
Organism: Candidatus Elarobacter sp.; assembly: GCA_035488195.1. Taxonomy (GTDB): domain Bacteria; phylum Vulcanimicrobiota; class Vulcanimicrobiia; order Vulcanimicrobiales; family Vulcanimicrobiaceae; genus Vulcanimicrobium. The sequence goes on from DATHLL010000270.1 coordinate 2,399, forward strand.
GTCGTTGAGCCGAACGAGCTACGCGAGGAGACGCTGAAGCTCGCGCGCCGGATCGCGTCGGCGGCCGGTTTCGTCGTCGGGCTCGGCAAGGCGGCGTTCTACGCGCAGATCGATCTCGATCAGCCGAAAGCGTACGCGTACGCGAAGGAAGTGATGTCGATGAACGCGCTCGCGGACGACGCGCAGGAGGGTATGGACGCGTTCGTCTGCAAACGGGCCCCCGCGTGGCGGACCTGACGCGTCGCGGCTCGGCACAAGCAGGCAAGCGTTACGGAGTCTTAACCAGCGGGTAGACGAGCCGCAAGGGAATCGACAAGAACGTTTCCAATATCCGTATCGTCAGGTGTGCGGCTCGCGTCCGAGAGACGCGGTGAGAACGTCGCCCACACCCGGTAGTAGGGCAACCTGCTACGCGACGGCAACAAGGCCCGCTACGCGGGTCTTGTTGTTTTGAACGGTGAAGCGCGCGAGCCGTGCTCCTTCGACTGGCTCAGGACAACGTGTACCGCCGGATTCTTTTGGCCGTCCTGGCGGTCGGGCTGCTCGCGTCTCTGTACGTCGCCGTACGGCGCGAGCGGCACGAGCACCGCGCCAACCGCGTCGAGATCGTGATGGACGACCAGGACTTCCAGTCGCTCGCGCGCTCGTACGGCTACGACCAGCGCGCGTTCCTGATCGCGCTGCGCCGCGCCGGGCTCACCTCGCTCGCGGTGCAGGAGGAGCTGGGCGGGCAGGTCTCCGCGAACCCGAGCGCCGCGCTCTAC
>DATHLL010000271.1:0-2394 GCA_035488195.1 Candidatus Elarobacter sp.
TCGGATACCACGGCCTCAGCCACGAGTACGCCGCGCACCGCGCGTGCGCGCTCGCCGGACTCGACGTCGCCCACGCGCGCGTGGTGACCGCGCACCTCGGCGGCGGCTCGTCGCTGTGCGCGATCGACCGCGGCGCGAGCATCGACACGACGATGGGCTACACGCCGCTCGAAGGCCTCCCGATGGCGACCCGAAGCGGCTCCGTCGACCCGGGCTTGCTGCTCCACCTGCTGCGCGACGGTATGAGGCCCGCGGAGCTCGAAACGATGCTCGAACGACATTCCGGCCTGGTCGGGATCTCCGGCACCAGCGGAGACGTCCGCGAGCTCCTCACCGCCGCGGCGGACGGTGACGACGGCGCGCGCTTGGCGCTCGACGTCTTCGCGTGGCGTCTGCGTGCGGGGATCGGTGCGATGATCGGCGTCCTGGGCGGGATCGATCTGCTCGTCTTCACCGGCGGGATCGGCGAGAACGTCCCCGCGCTCCGCGCCGCAGGCGCACGCGGCGCGGCAGCAGCGGGACTCCGGCTCGACGAACTCACCAACGCGGCCGCCGGCGGCGACGCGCGCATCTGCGCCGCCCGGTCCGACGTGCGGGCATGCGTCGTCCGCGCGCGCGAGGGCTGGCAGCTCGCGCGCCTGGCGTACGGCGCGCTCCGCGCAGTGCCTCAGACCGCGCCGTCGTACTCGTAGCGCGCTCGCGATGCGGCCGCGCCACACCGCGGACGGCCCGTCGGGAAGCATCGAAGAAACCCTCGGCTTCGGCCGGGATCATCATCCGTCGACGCGTGCGAATGCCTCGTCGTCACGCTTCAGACTTCGCGATCAGCACGAAGTGGTACGGCAGCGGCTCGCGCGCGTCCACCGCGAAGCCCGCGCCTTCGAGCCGCCGCGCCGCTTCGTCGGGATCGTAGACGTGATCGCGCGGCGGCCCGACGGGCCGCTCCACCGCGGCGTTCCAATCGACGAACAAGACGCGTCCGCCCGGCGCCAGCAGACGCTTCAGATCCGCGAGCGCAGCGTCGCCGAGCTCGTGCAGCACGTTGAGCGCCAGCACGCCACCGGCGCGTTCGCGCACCGCCCCGAGCTCGCCCGGGCCGATCGGCTCGACGTTGGGCACGCCGCCCCGGGCGATCGCCGCGCGGAGATGCTCCAGCATCGCCGGCTGCTCGTCGAGCGCGAGGATTCGGAGGTCCGGCCGGCGCTGCGCGAGCGCAATCGCGTACAGCCCGGTCCCGGCTCCGAAGTCGACCAGCGTCGCCGACGGCCGGAGCGCCAGCTCGTCGAGCAGCCGCTCCGGCGGGACGTACGCGAAGCGCGCGGGATCGTCCAGAATCGCCGCGCGCGCGGGGTCGAAGCGATCGGGCTGCCGCGCGCCGTGGCGGTCGCCGTGCGCGCCGTGGTGGCCGTGATGACCGTGAGCCATGCGCCTCAGCGTTCGTCGGCGACGGCCGCGAGCCGCTGCTCGCGCGCGCCCCAGTCCGCGATGCACCACAGCGCCGCGAGCAGCAGCGGCGCTCCGCCGGCGATCCACATGACGGCGCCGCCGGCGATCTGGTCGTCGAGCGCCCCCGCATGCATGGCGTAATGCGCGTACAGCACGTGCTTGCCGACGTAGAACGCGAACCCGAGGAACGCGCTGGCGGGCAGCGCGAGGAACAGCATCGCGACGCGCACCGGATGCGGCGGCGCGTGCGGCGCCGGCGCGACGGCGAGGACCGGCGACCAGAAGACGAGCGCCGAGGCGAGATACAGCGCGTGCTCGCACGCGTGGACCGCCTCGTTCTCGAGCGCCGCTTCGTAGAGCGGCGAGAAATGCGTCCCGTACATCACCAGCACGAACTGCGCCCACGCGACGGCCGGGTGGGCGAGCACGCGCATCGGTGTGCCGTTCAGCGTGCGCGCCAGCAGCGCCGCCGCCCGCGGCGGCAGCGCCCCGAGCGCGAGCCGCACCGGAGCGCCGAGCAACAGGAGCGGAGCGGCGAGCGAGATCAGCGCGAGATGCTGCACCATGTGCCAGGCGAGAGACGCATCGGCGAGATCGTCCAGCGGCCCCACCAAGACGGCGGCGACGACGGCGAGCGCGCAGGCGAACGCCGCCACGGCATGCGGCGGAAAGGGCCGCCCGGCTGCCCGCACGCGCCGAAGGCCCCACGCGTAGAGCACGCCCGACAGCACCAGCAGCCCGATCGTCGTCATACCGTCTCGCATCTCGTTCCCACGATTCATCGAACGTCTGTTCGGGAATACCGGAGGCATGCTGGATGAACCCGCGTGATGGTGCGCGAGGTGATCGACGCCTGCTACTCGCCGCCGAAGCGCGAGCAGCGCGTCGCCGCGGAGCGCTGAGCGGAGAGCCGCCCGCGGCCGCGAAGCCGGTCGCATGGCGATCCGG
>DATHLL010000272.1:0-2823 GCA_035488195.1 Candidatus Elarobacter sp.
CCCAACTCGAAGGGCGTCCCGGCCGCGACCGCGCGCGACACGATCATCGTGCCGTACAACGACGCGGACGCGGTCCGCGCGGCGTTCGAGGCGAACCCCGGCGCGATCGCGGCGGTGATCGTCGAGCCGTACGTCGGCAACATGGGGCTGGTGCTGCCGCAGCCGGGCTTCCTGCGCGCGCTGCGCGTGCTGACGCGGAAGTTCGGCGCGCTGCTGATCTTCGACGAGGTGATGACCGGCTTCCGGGTCGCGCGCGGCGGGGTCCAGGCGCGCGAGGGGGTGTTGCCCGACCTGACGACGCTCGGCAAGGTGATCGGCGGCGGGCTCCCGGTCGGGGCGTTCGGGGGGACGGCGGAGATCATGGACCGGCTGACCCCGGACGGGGACGTCTTCCAGGCCGGGACCCTCTCGGGGAACCCGATGGCGATGGCGGCCGGGATCGCGACCCTGCGGCTGCTGAGCGACGACTCTTTCGTGCATCTGGAGGCGCTCGCGCGTCGTATGATGGACGGGATGGCGGAGGTCTTCCGCCGGCAGGGCGTCCCGCACACGGTCGCCGACGCCGGTTCGATGCTGGGGTTCTTCTTCGCGGACGGTCCGGTGACCGATCTGGCGAGCGCGAAGCGCGCCGACACCGCGCTGTACGGCCGCTTCTTCCACGCGATGCTCGACCGCGGGTTCTCCTTCGCGCCCTCGCAGTTCGAGGCGGGGTTCCTCTCGCTCGCGCACACCGAGGCGGACGTCGACCGCACGATCGCGGCGGCCGACGACGCGCTGACGAGCATCCTTCGACAACCTCAGGATGACGTTGGGGCAGGCGTATGCCGCTAGTGTGTTTGGGGTTGTCGCATCATACCGCGCCGGTCGAGGTGCGGGAGCGGCATGCGTTTCCGGCGCACCGGATGGGCGAGGCGCTGATCGCGCTGCGCGACTACGAGGCGGTGCGCGAGGCGCTCATGCTGCAGACGTGCGGGCGGCTCGAGATCTACGCCGAGCTCGAGGACTACGAGATCGGCGTCGGACAGCTCAAGTCGTTCCTCGGGAACTTCCGGCACGGCGACGTCTCCGACATGGACTCGTACATGTACACGCTGCTGGGGACGCAGGCGATCGAGCATCTCTTCCGCGTCAGCACCGGGCTCGACTCGATGCTGATCGGCGAAGCGGAGATCCTCGGCCAGGTGAAGGACGCGTACGTGCAGGCGCAGCGCGCGCGCTCGCTCGGCAAGACGCTGCACACGCTTTTCCGCGAAGCGCTCGAAGCGGGGAAGGCGTCGCGGACGCACACCGCGATCTCGGGCGACTCGGTCTCGCTCGCGACCGCCGCCGTCGCGTACGCGAAACAGCACCTCGGCGACTTGAGCGGGAAGACCGTGCTGATCGTCGGCGCCGGGAAGATGGGCGCGATCGCCGCGCGCCGGCTGAAGGCCGAGGGCGCCTCGGACATCGTCGTGCTGAACCGCACGCACAAGCGCGCGCAGGCGGTCGCGAGCGAGCTCGGCGAGATCGCGCGCACCGCGGAGATGCCGGGACTGGTGAGCGCGCTCAAGGGCGCGGACATCGTCGTGACGTCGACCGGCGCGTCGCACTTCGTGATCACGCCGGGGCACGTCGCCGAGGCGATGCTCGCGCGGCCCGAGCGGCCGCTGTTCATCGTCGACATCGCGGTGCCGCGCGACGTCGATCCCGAGGTGACGCGGATCGCCGGCGTCGGCGCGGTCGACGTCGACGCGCTCAAGGACGTCGTCGACGTGACGCTCGAGAAGCGCCGCGAGGCGATCCCGCTGGTCGAGGAGATCATCGCCGGACACGTCGAGCGCTTCCAGCAGTGGTACCAGTCGCGGGTCGCGATCCCGGTGATCGCGTCGCTGACGCAGAAGGCGGAGTCGATCCGCGAGGCCGAGCTCGAGAAGCTCTTCGCACGGCTGCCGAACCTCACCGAGCGCGAGCGCAACCTGATCACCGGGACGTCGCTGACGATCGTCTCGAAGCTGCTGCACAGCGCGATCGTCCGCATCCGCGACAAGGCGGTCGAGAACCGCGCCGAGGCGCTGACGCACGCGAAGATCATCGACGAGCTCTTCGAGCTGCAGGCGCTCTCGGACGATCCGACGTTCGCGCCGGGCGCGCCGGCGCTCGACTCGATGGAAGAGCTCGCCGAGTGACCCTTCGACGAGCTCACGGTGACATGGTGGGCAAGGTGTGGCTGGTCGGTGCGGGCCCCGGTGATCCGGGGCTTTTGACGCTGAAGGGGGCGCGTGCGCTCGCGCAGTGCGACACGCTGGTCTTCGACTATCTCGCCTCGCAGGCGATCGTGAGCCTCGCGCCGCCGGACTGCGAGAAGATTTACGTCGGGAAGAAAGCCGGACAGCACACGCTCTCGCAGGACGAGATCACCGCGCTGATCGTGCGGCTCGGCCGCGAAGGGAAGAACGTCGTGCGGCTCAAGGGCGGCGACGTCTTCGTCTTCGCACGCGGCGGCGAGGAGGCGCAGGCGCTCGCGGAGGCGGGCGTGCCGTTCGAGATCGTCCCGGGGATCACGTCGGCGATCGCCGCGCCCGCGTACGCGGGGATCCCGGTCACGCACCGCGACCACAACACCTCGTTCACGATCGCGACCGGACACGAGGATCCGACGAAGGGCTATTCGTCGCTCGACTTCGCGAAGCTCGCGAACCGCAAGGCGACGACGATCTTCCTGATGGCGATGGGCAACCTCGCCGGGATCGTCGCGAAGCTGCGCGAGCACGGTCTCGACGGCGACACGCCGGTCGGGATCGTGCACGAAGGGACGAAGCCGTCGCAAGAGGTCGTGACCGCGAC
>DATHLL010000273.1:0-4510 GCA_035488195.1 Candidatus Elarobacter sp.
CCGTCGTTGATCGCGTCCTCTTCCGGCATCCCGTGGCGCATGATCTCGACGTAGAACCGGTCGCCGAAGATCTGCCCGAACGTCTGCGCGTTCTTCTTCGCCGTCTCGTAGTCGTTCTTCAGGAGCGGCGAGGCGACCAGCGAGGACATGCAGCCCGAGAGGACGATCAGCCCCTCGTTGTACTGCGCCAGCAGATCCATGTCGATCCGCGGCTTGTAGTAGTAGCCCTCGAGGAAGCCCTTGGAGATCAGCGTGGTGAGGTTCTTGTAGCCGACGTCGCTCGCGGCGAGCAGCGTGATGTGCGCCTCGTCGCGGACGGTGCGGTCGAACCGGCCGCGCGGCGCGATGTACGCCTCGCAGCCGATGATCGGCGTCAGGCCGACCTTCTTGGCGGTGTCGTAGAACTCGACCGCGCCGAACATGACGCCGTGGTCGGTCAGCGCGATCCCCGGCGAGCCTTGCCGCTCCGCCGTGCTGCACAGGGTGTCGACGCGGCAGGCGCCGTCGAGGAGCGAGTACTCCGAATGAACGTGCAGATGGACGAACGGCGAGCTCAAAAGAAAATCAACCTACGACGTGACCGGCGGGCGCGGAATCCCACCTGATACCGGCAGACCGCACCGGCGCCCTGCGTTCCGAACCGCTGCTTCACAGAACACGAGTTCGCCCGCCGGAGTTCGACCCACCGAGCAGGCGTCCGCCCGCGTCCGTGGGCGTGCCTCGCGAGGGAACAAGCACTCGGGAAGCGTGGAAGAGGGCGTGCGACGAAGGTGGTGCGCCGCGGAAACCAAGTCCGTGTAAAGTAGGAACGATTCCACCTCGGTCGACAGAGGGGCAGAACAGAAGCAAGGTGATCAAGCACGACATCGTCGTGGTCGGCGGCGGGCTCGCGGGGATGCGCGCCGCCGTCGAAGCGGCGGAACGCGGAGCCGACGTCGCGATCGTCTCCAAGATGCACCCCGTCCGCAGCCATTCCGGCGCCGCGCAGGGCGGGATCAACGCGGCGCTCGGCAACCGCGAGGACGACACGCCGGAGAACCACGCCTTCGACTGCGTGAAGGGCTCCGACTACCTGGGCGACCAGGACGCCATCGAGGCGATGGCCGAGGACGCCCCCCGCCAGATCATCTGGCTCGAGCACCGCGGCTGCATCTTCTCCCGCATGCCCGACGGCCGGATCGCCCAGCGCCCGTTCGGCGGCGCCGGCGCGGCCCGCACCTGCTTCTCGGCCGACGTCACCGGTCTGGTCATCCTGCACACGCTCTGGGAGCAGCTCGAGCGCTTCGGCGTCAAGGTCTACGAGGAGTACTTCGCGACCGCGCTGTGCGTCGAGGACGGGATCGGCTCGGGGATCGTCGCCTACAACATGCGCAGCGGCGAGCTGGAGCTGGTCACCGCGAAGGCGACGATCTTCGCGACCGGCGGCCTGGGCCGCGTCTACCGCAAGACGACCAACGGCTACGCCTCGACGGCCGACGGGATGGCGATCGCCTACCGGGCCGGCGTCCCGCTGATGGACATGGAGTTCGTCCAGTTCCACCCGACCTCGCTCAAGGAGAACGGCGTACTGCTCTCCGAGGCGGCGCGCGGTGAAGGCGCCTACCTCCTCAACTCCGAGGGCGAGCGCTTCATGTTCAAGTACGCCCCGAACAAGGGCGAGCTCGCCTCGCGCGACGTCGTCAGCCGCGCGGAGTGGACCGAGATCCTCGAAGGGCGCGGCGTCGACGGCTGCGTCTTCCTCGACCTGCGCCACCTCGGCCGCGAGAAGATCCTCGAGCGCCTCCCGCAGATCCGCGAGCTCGCGCTCGACGCGACCGGGAAGGACGCGATCGAGACGCCGATCCCGATCCTCCCCGGGATGCACTACGCGATGGGCGGGATCGCGACCGACAAGTGGGGCGCCACGACGATCCCCGGCGTCTACGCCGCGGGCGAGTGCGCGTGCGTCTCGGTGCACGGCGCGAACCGGCTCGGCGGCAACTCGCTGCTCGAGACGATCGTCTTCGGCGCGCGCTCGGCGCAGCACGCCTCCGACTACATCAAGAACCTCGGCGACGTGAAGCCGTCCGAAAAGACGCTGCAGAGCGAGCGCGACCGCATCGCCGGGATCCTCGCGCGCAGCGGCGGCGAGCGGCACAGCCACGTGCGCAAGGCGATCAACGACGCGATGAGCGACCACGCGTTCATCTTCCGCGAGGAAGCCGACCTGAAGGCCGGGATGGAGGAGCTTCGCCAGGCGCGCGAGATAGCGCAGACGATGACGGTGCAGGACAAGTCGAAGACGTTCAACACCGACCTCGTCGGCGCGCTGGAGACCGAGTTCCTGATGGACGTCTCGCAGCCGATCATGCTCGGCGCGATCAACCGCCAGGAGTCGCGCGGTGCGCAGGCGCGGCGCGACTTCCCCGACCGCGACGACGAGAAGTGGATGGTGCACACGCTGATGCACTACAAGGGGGCGACGGCGGACCCCGAGGCGGACTACTCGCGCAAGGTCACCGTCACCAAGTGGCAGCCCACGGTTCGGACGTATTAATCACATGGCGTACACCCTCGACATCTTCCGCTACGACCAGGGGACCGACGAGCTCCCGCACCGCGACCGCGTCGAGATCACCGATCTCCCCGACACGGTGACGGTGCTCGACGCGCTCGAGCACGCGAAGGGCGAGATCGACGGCTCGATCACGTTCCGCCGCTCCTGCCGCTCGGCGATCTGCGGCTCGTGCTCGATGAACATCAACGGCACGACCGGGCTCGCGTGCAAGACGCCGGTCCGCTCGGTGCTCAAGTCCGACCGCACGATCGCGCTCGACCCGATGCCGAACTTCCAGCCCATGAAGGACCTCGTCGTCCACATGGACCCGTTCTGGGACAAGTACACGCGCCTCAAGCCGTATCTGCAGCCCAAGGACAAGGACTCCGACCACGCGACCGAGCGCCGCGTCTCGCCGGAAGACATGAAGAAGCTGGTCGCCGTCGCGAACTGCGTGATGTGCGCGACCTGCTACGCGCTCTGCCCCGTGGTCTCGGTCGACCCATCGTTCGCCGGGCCCGCCGCGATCGCGTACGCGTACCGCTTCATCGAGGACGTGCGCGACAGCAAGCGCAAGGAGCGCGCCGCGCAGATCGCCGACGACTACCTCTGGCTGTGCGCGCACTGCTACGCGTGCTCGTACTGCCCGAAGCACGTCGACCCGCACGACGACATCATCGCGGTGAAGCGGGCGACGATCGAGGAGGGGCTCACCGACGCGGCCGGCCCGCGCCACGCGCTGGTCGTCGCGAAGACCGTGAAGCAGACCGGGATGCTGCACGAGACCGAGGTCATCCAAGGCACGGTCGGGCGCTTCAACATCCGCGGCCTGATCAAGGTCGCCCCGCTCGGCATCCGGCTCGCGCTCGCCGGCAAGATCCCGCCGATGTTCCTGAAACCCGTCCCGAAGGTGGACGAGATTCGCACGATCTTCGAGACCCTGGAGGCTCCGACGCTCTGATGACCGCCACGCTGGACAAACCCGTCATTCGGGGCAAGTCGAAATCGGCGCAGATGCGCAAGTACGGGTTCTTCCCCGGCTGCGTCGCCAAAGAGTCGTGCAAGGAGCTGTTCAACTCGACGATGCTCCTCGCCGACCGGCTCGGGATCGAGCTGGTCGAGCTGACCGCGGCGTCGTGCTGCGGCGCCTCGGTGCTGAACGACACGAACCGCGACGTCGCCCGCGTGCTGAACGCGCGCACGTACGCGCAAGCCGAGGCGCTCGGTCTCGACGACGTGATCACGATCTGCTCGACCTGCACCGGCCACATGCGCGCGGCGAACAAAGAGCTGCTCGAGGACGAAGGGCACATGTCGCAGGCCAACGCGATCCTCGGCAAGTTCGGCGCCAAGTACGACGGCACGGTGATGGTCCGCCATCTGCTGTGGCTGCTGATCGACGACATCGGGCTCGACGAGCTGAAAAAGATGGTCGTGAAGCCGCTCAGCGGGCTGAAGGTCGCGCCGTTCTACGGCTGCCACATCATCCGCCCGGAGTCGGTCAACGGCTGGGAGTCGGCGCGCAACCCGCACTCGCTCGAAGACCTGATCGTCGCGCTCGGCGGCGAGGCCGTCGACTACGCCGGTAAGACGCGCTGCTGCGGCTTCCACGTCCAGCTCGAGAAGGACGGGATCGCGGCCAACATGGTCGGCCAGAACATGCGCATGGCGAAGGACAACGGCGCGGAAGCCGTGCTCACGCCGTGCCCGCTCTGCCACCTCGCCCTCGACGGCTACCAGGCCGATTCAGCGGCGCGCTGGGGGCGGACCGATCTGCCGGTGTTCCACCTACCGCAGCTCGTGGCGCTGGCGCTCGGCGTCGATCCGTCGACGCTCGGGATGAACAAGCACATCATCACGCCGGGACTGGTGTTGCAGTCACACCAGCTGGCGCCGGCACATGTGGCGTAGCGGCGACCCGAACGCAATCAAGCGAGTCAGCATGACGGGCGCTTCCCAAAGGGAGCGCCCGTC
>DATHLL010000274.1:0-3339 GCA_035488195.1 Candidatus Elarobacter sp.
GTTCTCGTCGAGGAACGTGATGTCGTACGCGCGCGCGAAGTTCTGTCCCAGCTCGTGCGACGTCGCCGACTGCAGCGCGCGGCCGTCGGGCATGAGCGCCTCGATCGAGTACGTGTGATCGGCGCCGGCGAACCGCTCCGAGGCCGACTTCTCGCCCTTGTAGACCGGGACCGCGCAGACGTCTTCGGCGACCTCGCGGTAGATCTCGAGCATCCGCGCGACCTCTTCGGCCGCCTCTTCCTGCGTCGCGTGCGCGGTGTGCCCTTCTTGCCAGAGGAACTCCGCGGTGCGCAGGAACGGGCGCGTGCGCTTCTCCCAGCGCATCACGTTGACCCACTGGTTGATCAGCACCGGGAGATCGCGGTACGACTGGATCCACTCGGCGTACATCACGCCGATGATCACCTCGGAGGTCGGCCGGATCGCAAGCCGCTCGGTGAGCTTTTCGTTGCCGCCCTCGGTGACCCAGGCGACCTCGGGCGCGAACCCTTCGACGTGCTCCGCCTCTTTGGTGAGGAGCGACTCGGGGATCAGCAGCGGGAAGTAGGCGTTCTCGTGGCCCGTCTCCTTGAAGCGGACGTCGAGCGCGCTCTGGAGCCGCTCCCACAAGCCGAAGCCGAACGGGCGCAGCACGAGGCACCCGCGCACGGGCGCCTGCGAGACGAGCTCGGCTTGATAGCACACCGCTTGATACCACTCGGAGAGATCGGCGCTCTTCGGCGGTATTCGTTCCAGCTTGCGTTCCATGGCCAATCGGCCCCGGTTCGCGCAGGTCCGGGAGCGTCCTGTCGGGATGGTGGCGGTCTTCGGAGGCGAAGGCCGGACGGCCATGCCGAAACTGACCCGCATCTACACGCGCACCGGCGACGACGGAACGACCGGCCTGGTCGGCGGCCAGCGCGTCAAGAAGAACGCGCTGCGCATCGAGGCGTACGGGACGATCGACGAGCTCTCGTCGGTGATCGGGCTCGCGCGCACCGCGCTGACCGACGCGATGCGGACGCGCCCGGTGCAGGATTTGCGGCGCGCGCACGACGTCGCGCGCGAGCTCGACGCGTGGCTGGCGTGGACGCAGGACGCGCTCTTCAACCTCGGCAGCGACCTCGCGACGCTGCCGAAGGACCGCTGGGAGGGGATGCCGCTGATCGCCGCGGACGACGCGACCGCGCTCGAGCGCGCGATCGACCGCGCGCAGCAAGACCTCCAGCCGCTGGCGAACTTCATCCATCCCGGCGGCGCGTATCCCGGCGCGTTCCTCCACCAGGCGCGCACCGTGTGCCGGCGCGCCGAACGGCTGCTGATCGGTGCGCGCGAGCAGGGCGAGGAGATCTCGCCGGAGGTCGTGCGCTACGTGAACCGGCTCTCCGACGCGCTCTTCGTGTGGTCGCGCTGGATCAACCACGCGCTCGGCCAGCCCGAGCACCTCTGGAACGCCGCGACCGCTCCTCCGGCACTCGGCTGACAGGCCGCGCGGGCGGACGGTCGCGAATCTTCGCCCATGACGCGCAAGACCGCCAGCGATTTCCATCCCGACGTCCTCCGGCTGTTCGACCAGTACGTCCACGGAGGGATCAAGCGCGACGACTTCCTGCGGCTCGCCGGAAAGTACGCGGTCGCCAGCGCGACGGCGGAGACGCTGCTGAACGCGCTCTCGCCGAAGTTCGCCGAGGCGGCGCAGATCCAGGAGGCCGATCCGCGGATCAAGGTCTCACGGGTCGAGTACGCCTCGCCGAACGGCTCGGGGACGATGCGCGCCTACCTGGCGCGGCCGGCGAACGCGTCCGGGAAGTTGCCGGTGGTGCTGGTCGTGCACGAGAACCGCGGCCTGAACCCGCACATCGAGGACATCGCGCGGCGGCTCGCGGTCGACAACTTCATCGCGTTCGCGCCCGACGCGCTCACGCCGCTCGGCGGCTATCCGGGCGACGAGGACAAGGCGCGCGACCTGTTCTCGAAGCTCGACCAGACGAAGACGCGCAACGACTTCCTGGCCGCCGCGGCCTACGCGAAGACGCTGCCAGGCGCGAACGGCAAGGTCGGGGTCGTCGGGTTCTGCTGGGGCGGCGGGATGGCGAACTTCCTCGCGACGCGGATCCCCGATCTCGCCGCGGCGGTGCCGTTCTACGGCGACCAGCCGCCCGCGGCCGAAGTCGCGAAGATCAAGGCGCCGCTGCTGATTCACTACGCCGGCAACGACCAGCGCATCGACGCCGGCTGGCCCGCGTACGAGACCGCGCTCAAAGCCGCGCACGTGCAATACCAGGAGTACACGTATCCCGGCGTCGAGCACGGTTTCAACAACGACACGACGCCGCGCTACGACGCCGCCGCCGCGAAGCTCGCCTGGGACCGCACGATCGCCTTCTTCAACGCCCACCTGCGGTGATGTCATCCTGAGCTTGTCGAAGGATGAGCCGTAGGGCACCATCGTGCCCGTGGCTCATGCTTCGACGGGCTCAGCATGACAGATCCGTTACGACAAGGTCAGGATGACAATTCTTTGATCAGTTTCTTGGGGGCGATGAGGCGGTAGCTCTCCTCGAGCCAGTCGCAGAGGATGTCGGCGGGCGGGGCGCCGGCGAGCGGGAGCGTGACCCAGCCGGCTTTGCCGAGGCCGTACGGGGTCGGCTTCGCACCGGGGACGGACATCGCGGCCTCGTGCGCTTCGGCGAGCTTCAGCGTGAGCGTCTCGTCGCCGAGGAAGACGAAGATCTTCTTCCCGACCTTGATCACGCTGTCGCCCCACGGGTCGTCTTCCCACGCGCCGGGGAACGAGAGCGCACGCTCGCGCAAGCGCGCGGTCGGGTCGGTGCTCTTCTTCTTCGCGGTCATGGTGCACGCTCCAATGCGCGTCGGGCGCGCAGCAACGCGATCGCGGTCACGGCGTCGTCGATGCGGCCGTCGGCGCAGGCGTCGAGCGCGTCGGCGAGCGGCATCCGGACCACGTCGATGCGCTCGACCGCTTCGGGCGCGAGCGGCGCCGGCGAGAGTTCCGTGCCGAGGAACAGCGCGACCGGCTCTTGCACGATCGAGGGGATCTCGTACGTCTCGCCGAGCGAGGTCCAGCGCGCGGCCTGCACGCCTGCCTCTTCGCGCGACTCGCGTTGGGCGCATGCCAGCGCGTCCTCGCCGTCGTTGCGGCCGCCTTTGATCACCTCGAGCACGACCGCGTCGACCGCGAAGCGCGGCTGGCGCGCAAGCAGCACGTCGTCGCCGTCGACCAGGACGACAGCGCTCGCGGGCGGGGTGACGACGACGCCGTGGACGCCGGGCGCGCCGGTCGGGTGGACGATCTCGTGCGCCTCGAAGCGCAGCCAGGGGTTCTCGTAGACGACGCGC
>DATHLL010000275.1:0-2282 GCA_035488195.1 Candidatus Elarobacter sp.
CTGCTCGCGGCCGGGCTGAACGCGAACGTCGGCGGGCGCGAGCACGCCGCGGTCTACGTCGAGCGCGCGGTGATCGCGTGGTTCGTCGAGCTGTTCGGCTTTCCGCGTACCGCGAGCGGCGTGCTCACGACCGGGACGTCGATGGGCAACCTGCTCGCCGTCGTCGCGGCGCGCGACCGCGCGAACGCATCCGGCGGCGGCACGGGGCGGCTCACCGGCGACGGCGCGGGGCGGCTCATCGGCTACGCGGCGGCCGGCGTGCACGACTCCGTCGCCAAGGCGTTCCACATCGCCGGGCTCGGCCGAGACGCGCTGCGCGCGATCGCGGTCGACGAACGCTTCGCGATCGACGTCCGCGCGCTGCGGGAGCGCATCGCCGCCGACCGCGCGGCGGGAGACCGGCCGTTCATCGTGGTCGCGACGGCGGGGAGCGTCGACACCGGCGCGTTCGACCCGCTCGCCGCGCTCGCGGATCTGTGCGCCGAGGAAGGGCTCTGGCTGCACGTCGACGGCGCGTTCGGCGCGCTCGCGCTCGCGAGCCCGGCGCACGCGCACCTCGTCGCGGGGATCGGGCGCGCGGACTCGCTGGCGTTCGACGCGCACAAATTGCTCCAGGTCCCGTACGCCGCGGGCTGCGTGCTGTTCCGCGACGAGCGCGCACACCGCGCGGCGTTCGCGTCTTCGCCGCACTATCTCGCGCGCGCGGACCGCGGCGCCGCCGCCGGCGCGCCGTGGTTCGCCGACTACGGGCTCGAGCTCTCGCGCGAGTTCCGCGCCCTGAAGATCTGGTTCACGCTGAAGCACGACGGGCTCGAACGGCTCGGCGCCTCGATCGCGCGCACGTGCGAGCTCGCCGCCGCGCTCGGCGAGCGCGTGCAGAGCAACGACGATCTGGAGCTGCTCGCGCCGGTGATGCTGAACGTCGTCTGCTTCCGCTGGAATCCGCGCGACGCCCGGCGTGACGACGCAGCGCTGGACGCGCTGAACGAAGCGATCGCGATCGCGGTCCAGGAGAGCGGCGCCGCAGTGCCGAGCACGACGCGGGTGCACGGGAAGCGCGCGCTGCGCGTCTGCATCGTGAACCACCGCACGCGCGAGGACGACCTCGACGTGCTGCTCGGCGCCGTCCGCGCCGCGGCGCACGATCTCACGAGCGCGGCGCGGTCGTGAGCGGGTCGCAGAGCGCGGTCATCGCGGCCGCCGACGCGGCGGCTCGCGCCGCGCGCGACGGGCGCACGCCGGAGCAGCTCATGGACGAACTGCTCTTCGCGGCACGCGGGAAGGCGATCGCCCCGATCTCGGGCTTCGCGGTCGGCGCGGTCGCGCGCGGCCGGTCGGGCGCGCTCTATCTCGGCGCGAACCTCGAGTTCCCGGGCCACCCGCTCAACGCCAGCGTGCACGCCGAGCAGGCCGCCGCGGTCTCCGCCTGGGCGCACGGCGAGCCCGGCATCGACGCGCTCGCCGCATCCGAGACGCCGTGCGGTCATTGCCGCCAGTTCCTGAACGAGCTGGCGACGGGCGGTGCGCTGCCCGTGTTCGTTCACGGCAAACCGCCGCTGACGCTGAACGACTTGCTGCCCTTGTCGTTCGGTCCGGCGGATCTGCACGTCACCGCCGCCTTGATGTCGCACGAGCCGCGGCGCCTTCGCCTCGTGCGTCCGGACGACGAACGTGCGGAGCCGCAACTCATGACCGCAGCCCTGCGCGCAGCCGAACAGGCGTACGCCCCCTACGGCAAAACCTTCGCCGGGCTCGCACTGGCCCTGGACGACGGCTCCATCCGGAGCGGCCGGTACGCCGAATGCGCGGCGTTCAACCCGAGCCTCCCACCGCTCCAGGCGGCGCTCAGCGGCCTGGCCCTCGACGGCGTTCCCTTCGCCCGGATTCGTGCCGCGGCACTGGTCGAGACCGCCGGCGCGGTGGGCCAGCGAGCGGCGACCGAGGCCCTGTTCGCGACCGTCGCGCCGGGCGTCGCTCTGAGGTACGCGCAGGCCGAGCCGGCGTGAGGGCTGCCACGCCGGAGGGGTATCCTGGGTTAGATAGTACAGATACCCCTGCACTATCTTGACCGAGCTGGTGCGGACCGATACGCTGGGAGACCATGGCCGCTGCTACCGACGCCCTGATCGAGGAATACCGACACGGGTTCCACGACCCCGAGGACAAGTACGCCTTCAAGTCCGACAAGGGCCTGAACCGCGAGATCGTCGAGCGGATCTCGGAGATGAAGAACGAGCCCGCGTGGATGCGCGAGTTCCGCCTGCGCGCGTTCGACGTCTTCC
>DATHLL010000276.1:0-3666 GCA_035488195.1 Candidatus Elarobacter sp.
CCGCGTCGCCGCACTCGCGCGCGGCGGCGCGTCGTTCTTCGTGTGCAACAACGCGCTCACGGGATTCGCGACGCAGGTCGCGGAGCGGCCGCCGCATACGCGCGTCGCCGCGGGAACGATCCACGACGACCTCGCGACGCACCTCGTGGACGGAGCGATGCTCGTCCCCGCAGGCGTCTACGCGCTCAACGCGGCGCAGGAAGCCCGCTTCACCTACGTCCAGGCGACGATCGGATGAGCGTCACCGTTCCGACCGAGACCGCGCAGCGCGCCGTCGTGATTCGCCGCGAGATCCATCGCCGTCCCGAGCTGGGCTTCGAAGAGCACAACACGCAAGCGATCGTCGAACGCGAGCTCGCCGCGCTCGGCATCGAGCACCGGCGCATCGCCGGGACCGGCGTCGTCGGGATCGTGCGCGGCGCGCTCCCCGGACGCGTGACCGGCCTTCGCGCCGATATGGACGCGCTGCCGATCACCGAGGACTCGGGTGAAGAATGCACCTCGCAGGTCCCCGGCAAGATGCACGCGTGCGGGCACGACTCGCACACCGCGATGCTGCTCGGCGCGGCGCGCGTGCTGCAGGAGTCGCGCGAGTCGTTCCACGGCACCGCGGTGCTGCTGTTCCAGCCGGCGGAAGAAGGGCCGGGCGGCGCGCTGCCGATGATCGAGGAAGGCGCGCTCGACGATCCGCGCGTCGAGGCCGTCACGATGCTGCACATCGATCCGCGCGTGCCGACCGGGTCGATCGGGATCACGCCGGGGCCGGTGAACGCGGCCGCCGACGAGTTCCACGTCACGATCCGCGGGAAGGGCGGGCACGGCGCGTATCCGCACAAGGCGGTCGACGTGATCCCGTGCGTCGGCGCGACGATCCTCGCGCTGCAGAATGTCGCCGCGCGCGAGACCGATCCGCTCGCCTCGATCGTCGTCACCATCGGTACCATCGAGGCCGGTTACCGCAACAACGTGATCGCCGACAAAGCGTTCATGACCGGGACGCTGCGCACCCACGACGCCGCGATCCGCGAGACGGCCGCGGAGAAGATCCGCCGCATCGTCGAGCACGTCGCCGAAGCGTACGGCGCGCACGCGCAGGTCGAGATGCTGCTCGGCTATCCGCCGGTCGTCAACGACCGCGAGCTCGCCGAGTCGTTCGCCGCGTATGCGCGCGAGCAGGGGTTCACCGTCGAGCGCCCCGCGCCGACCATGGGCGGCGAGGACTTCGCGTACTTCGCCGAGCGCGTACCCGGCGTGATGGTCCGCCTCGGAATCTACAACGAGGCCGTCGGCAGCGTCCACTCCGGGCACAGCCCGCAGTTCCGGCTCGACGAAGGCGCGATCCCGACCGGGATCGCGACGCTGGTAGCGTTCGCGCGCGGCGTGGGAGACGGCTCGATCCCGATCCCCTCGCGCTGACCGCCGAACCGTCGGCCACCTCACAGAATCGGGGGGCCGGGTCCGCTATCGTTCTGACGGGCCGGCGCGGGGGCGCCGGGGTGGAGGAGCGATTCGGAAATGCCGGGAGAACTGCGGGAAACGGCTGGTCTCGACCAGCAGGCGCGCGCGGCGCGCGATCTGCGGCTGATCGAGGCGTACCGGGCCGGGCGCAACGAGGCGTTCGACGAGCTCGTGCGCGCGTACGATCAAACCGTGCAGCGCGTGCTCGCGCAGCTCAACGTCGAGCCGTCCGACGTCGAAGACCTCGCGCAGGACGTGTTCTTGCGCGTGTATCGAAATTTGCACCGTTTTCGCGCGCAGTCGTCGTTCTACACCTGGCTCTACCGCATCACGGTCAACGTCTTCTTCGACCACGTGAAGAAGCGCAAGCGCGCCGACGTCCGGCTACAGCGGATGCGCAACGCGATCGCCGACGTCTCGAACGCGCGGCCCGATCCGTACGACCCGTTCCGCGCGGCGTTCGAGCGGCTGACGACCGACGAGTTCGCGCGCGCGATCCAGATGCTCCCCGAGACGTTCCGGTACGTCGTCTCGATGCGCGAGGTCGAGGACCTCACCTACGAGGAGATCGCGCTGCAGACCGGGATCTCGGTCGGGACGGTCCGCTCGCGGCTCTCTCGGGCCCGGGCGCGCCTCAAGGAGCTCCTCGGACCGGCCCTCTGCACCGGCTGGGCGGCGTAGCGGCCCGATCCGTCCACCGCATCCCCAGAGTCCTCCACAAGGAGTAGTGGCGAATGTGGAGCGGGTGCACAATATCTTGTGGTTCGCCGGAGGGTTTAAGCGGACCATAACGAGAAGAGGCGGGTCCATGGCAATGCCGTCCGTGTCCCTGGACCGGCCGTCACCGCGGGCGCTCCACCGCAGCCAAGACGTCGCGTCGCCCGCGCGTACCGCGTTCGACCTCATCTGCGAGGTCGAGAAGTGGCCGGTGTGGTTGTCCTTCCTGCGGAGCGCGCGCCGCGTCGACCCGACCGAGCCGATCGCGCTCGGCAGCGAGGTCGCGATCCGCTCGAACCTCCCCGGCGAGGACGAGGAGCTCTTCGAGGTCGACCGGTTCATCCCGGGCCACCAGCTCTCGCTGGTCGGCGCGTTCTCGGTCCGCCGCCGGATCGACATCCGGATCGAGCAGAAGAGCGAACGCTCGAAGCTGGTCGTCCGCGTCGACTACCCGACCTACGGCGGGATGCTCGGCGCCCTGGTCGACCGGCTGACCCGCCGGCGGAAGCTGGACATCGCCCTGAACGACTCGCTCATCCACTTCAAGGGGCTGTGCGAGTTCGATCAGTCTCCCGGCGCGATCCTCGACGACTTCTGAGCCTGCTAGCACTCGTTGACGGCCTCTGCTAAAGCCGGTACACTCTAAGGGATGCCGCTCTACGATTACCAGTGCCGCGCCTGCTCGAAGGTCACCGAGGTTCGTCACGGTTTCCGTGAGACGTACGACGGGACGTGCCCCGAGTGCGGGAGCGACGACCTCGCGCGCGTCTTCAACCCGGCCGGGATCGTCTTCAAGGGCTCCGGATTCTACGTAACCGACTCGCGCAAGGCGCCCGCCTCCGAGTCGTCCTCGACCTCGACGCCGTCCACCCCGGCCGCGTCGTCCACCCCCGCCGCGAGCTCGGACTCCGGCGGCAAGAAGAGCGAAGCGAGCGCGGCGTAAGCCGTGTCCGCGCACGCGATCGTCTGGTCGGTCTTCGCGATCGCGCTGGTCGTCGTGCTGGCGCTGGTCGTCTCGCAGGCGCTGCGCGCGGTCCGCGAGCTGAACCGGTTCAACAGACGCCTCGAGGCGATCGGCGATCTGCCGATCGTCGGGCAACTCGCTCGCGTAGAGGACGACGTGCGCCGCATCGAGTCGGCGGCCGCGAAGCTCGGCCCGCTGGCCGCGCGCGCGGAGCTCGCGATCGCCGTTATCCGGCGCGGTCCGCTTCCGCCCGAAGTCGTCCGCGCGTTCCGCCGGCTCGCCGTCGAGCTGGCGGCGTTTCGCGCCTTCGCCGGCCGCTGACACCGGCGGCTCGGGCGAAGCCCGAACGCGAAGGGTTCACCGAAGGAACCCACTAGCCGGGCTGAGGCGGTTCGTCCTCGGGAGGTTCCCACGACCAGCCGAACCCGGTCGCGGGCTGCTGCGCGCCGCTCGGCCCCGGCTCGCCCGGCGGCTCCTCGGGCAGCGCAAACGGTGCACCGAACGGCGCGGCGGCGGGCGGGGTCGGC
>DATHLL010000277.1:0-5574 GCA_035488195.1 Candidatus Elarobacter sp.
TACTTAGCGGGTCGTCAAGCAAATTCGAAAATCGGCCAAGATTCTCATCTCAATTGAAGGGTTTCGAAGAACGATTAGAGGGCGCGGCGGCGGACACGGAGGTCAACGTTGACGATCGTCACGACCCGGCGGAGCTCGTCCACCACGAACGCCGCCCGCCATGTGGTTCGGCGGATATCCATGGTTGCGGTTCGAAGGCTCCCCGGCCCGGGGGCGAATCCCAACGGCCGGCGTCGGAGATCCTTGGCGAGCGCGATCACGACCGGCGCGCCGTCCGACCAGAGGGGAGCGATCCCTCGGCAGAACTGACGAGCTGCCTGCTCGGTAAAGAGAACGGCAAACGGCCGCTCTCCGTCCTCGCCCGGCACGATCTCTCCCGCAAAGATGCTACCGATCGTTAGGGACAGCGGCGCGATCTGATCCGCGGGGATGTCGCGGATCAGCCGCCGAAGCAGCTCGGCTAGCTCGGTTTGGTCGAACTCGTCGGTCGGACGACGATCAACGGGCGAGTTCGCCGAGTCTTCAGGGTGGTCCATCCTTTTCCTCGCTCCCCCGCACCCCGGACGGACCTCGATGATAGACCACTCTCGTCGTCTTTGCAAAGTATATTGGACTATTTTGGCGCACGTTCGGTTCACCATTTGTCGAATGACACCAGGTCGCAGCCGGCCGTTTCTAGCAGCAGTGCTTGTTGCTGCTCGCTTGCAGCCCGAGCCGGTTACGCCGCAGCGGGGGAGGGGCCGAACTCGTCGGGGGCCGGGCCGTCGCGCAACACGTGCAGTAGCCAAGCGACGATCCGCTCGCCCGCCCGGCCGTCGCCGTACGGGTTCGAGGCGTGGGCCATCCGCGCGTAGAGGACCTCGTCGCTGAGGAGCCGGCGCGACCACTCGACGACGTCGGCGTACTCGGCGCCGACGAGCCGGAGCGTCCCCGCCTCGAGCCCCTCGGGCCGCTCGGTCTCCCGGCGCATGACCAGGACCGGCTTGCCGAGGGTCGGCGCCTCTTCCTGGAGCCCGCCGGAGTCGGTCAGCACGAAGCGCGAGCTCGCGACGGCGGCGACGGTCTCGGCGTAGTTCAGCGGGTCGACGAGCCGGACGCCCTCCGTGCCGTCGAGGACCCGGCGGACGACGGGGGCGACGGCGGGCGAGGGATGGACCGGCCAGACGATCTGCGGGCGCTCGGGGAAGCCGGCGATCGTCCCGACGGCGCGGGCGATCTCGCCGATCGCGCCGTGGTTCTCCCGGCGGTGCGCGGTGACGAAGATCCTCGGGCGCGCGGGGTCGAGGCCCTCGAGCGAGGGGGTCGCGATCCCGTCCTCGCGGACGCGCCGCTCGGTGGCGAGGAACGCGTCGATGACGGTGTTCCCGGTGACGACGACGTGCGCGTGGTCGGTGCGCTCGGCGAGCAGGTTCGACTTCGCGCGCGAGGTCGGCGCGAAGTGGAACGAGGTCAGCACGCCGGTCATCCGGCGGTTCGCCTCCTCCGGGAACGGCTCGACGACCGTCGAGGTGCGCAGCCCCGCCTCGACGTGGCCGACCGGAATCTTCTGGTAGAACGCGGCGAGCGCGGCGGCGGTCGAGGTGGTCGTGTCGCCGTGGACGAGCACGACGTCGGGACGCGCCTCCGCGAGCACGCGCTCCATCCCGGTCAGGACGCGCGTCGTGATGTCGGTGAGCGACTGCGCCGCGGTCATGATGTCGAGATCGTAGTCGGGCGTGATGCCGAAGAGGTGCAGCACCTCGTCGAGCATCTCGCGGTGCTGCGCGGTGACGCAGACGATCGGCTCGACGTCCGGACGCGCGGCCCGGAGTGCGTGGACGACCGGCGCCATCTTGATCGTGTCCGGCCGCGTCCCCATCACGGCCATCACGCGGAGCGGACGGCTCACGCGAAGCGCAGCGGCACGAACCCGCTGGTGAGCAGCAGCGCGACGAGCCCGAGCGCGATGCAGACGGCGTAGATCAGCAGCACCGCTTGCCGGACGTTGAGCCCGAACCGGAAGATGAGCTGATGGTGGAAATGCCCGCGGTCCGCTTCGTAGATCTTCTTCCCCGCGCGCGTGCGCCGCACGATCGCGGCCGCCGTGTCGAGCACCGGCAGCGCGAGCACGACGAGCGGCACCAGCAGCGAGATCGCGAACGCGGTCTTGCTGGCGCCGATGATCGAGACCGTCGCGAACACGTACCCGATGAACAGCGCCCCCGAGTCGCCGAGGATGATCTTCGCGGGATTCCAGTTGTAGCGCAGGAATCCGAGCGCCCCGCCGGCGAGCGCCGCGAGGATCAGCGCGATCTCGGCGTGCCCGCGCATGAGATCGATCAGGATCAGCGACGCCGCCGAGATGACGGTGAGCCCGGATAGCAGCCCGTCGAGCCCGTCGATGAAGTTGATCGCGTTCATCATTCCGAGGTACCACACCAGCGTCAGCACGATGGTGAACCACTCCGGGAAGTAGATCGGCGGGCCGGCGGGGTGGATCGGGTTGGTGATGTAGTGGATCTGGAAGCCGTACAGCATCGAGATCCCGGCGACCAGCGCTTGCGCGAGCAGCTTCGCGCGCGGCGCCATGTTCATCACGTCGTCCCAGATGCCGACCATGAGGATCAGCGTGCCGCCGAAGATCAGCCCGATGACGTCGTGGAGGTTCGCGAGCCCTTCGTGCAGGTGGTTCGGCCGTACGATCTGTCCGGTGCTGATCAGGTAGCCGAGCGCGGCGAAGAGCGCGAGCGCGAAGCCGAGATAGACCGCGATCCCGCCGATGCGCGGCTTCGGCTGGTCGTGCATCCGCCGCTCGCCGGTCGCGTCGAGCATCCCCACGTTGAGCGCCAGCCGCCGGACGTACGGCGTGGTGAAGAGCGCCGTCGCGAAGGCGATCAGCGCGACGGCCAGGACGATCAGGGGGCTCACGCCGGAGCCTTCTCCGGGTCGGGGACGAACCGCTCGAACGGCACCCCGGCCTCGCGCAGCAGCATCTCCCCGACCGGATCGGGATAGGCGTCGCGGTACACGATCCGCTCAACCCCGGCGCTGATGAGGAGTTTCGTGCACCCCGCGCACGGCTGGTGGGTGCAGTACGCGGTCGCCCCCTGGAGCGAGACCCCGTGCAGCGCACCCTGCACGATCGCGTTCGCCTCGGCATGGGTCGCCCGCAGACAGTGCCCGTCCACCATGGTGCACCCGACGTCCAGACAGTGCGGCACCCCCCGCGGCGCCCCGTTGTAGCCCGTCGTGAGGATACGGCGGTCCCGGGTCAGCACGGCCCCGACCATCGCCCGCGGGCAGGTCGCCCTGGTAGCAACCGTCCGCGCGATCTCCATGAAATACTGGTCCCAGCCGGGGCGCGTCGGTCCGCTTATTCCTTGAGTTCCGCTTATTCCGTTGGCGTCGTGCACGAGTTCCGCATATTCGCCAGACCCGTCGGGCTGACCGTCCGGCAGCCCTTAGACTCCGAGGACTCGCCGGAGATGGATGCGGTTCGAGAAGCCGCCGGGAGCATCAGCGTACTCGCTATGGCGGCCGTCTCGGCGAGTTGCGGGTCTTGCGCCACAACGGCCCGGGCCAATGCACGGAACGCGGACGTCCACGGCGCTTCGGCCAGCGTGTAGAGCCGGATGGACCCGAACCTGGCGCTGACGACGACGGCGTCCGCTTCCAGCGGGTCCATAAGCCGGAGCATGTCCCCGTCCGTCCGCACACCGACCACCCGGGCGATGGTCGTCGGGTCACATGCGCCGAGAGCGCCGAGGATGAGCAGCGCGAGGGTCCGGTTGGGGTGGCCCAAGAGCATCTCGACATGACCGGGCCGGCGGCCGAAGAGCCTCAGGGCACGCACGTTCGGACCCTCGTCGACGGCCAGGTCATGGGACGGCGGAGGGGAGAGTGTCCAGGACTGGCCGTTCGCACTCCACACAGCCTCTGCAAATTTGCAGATTTGCTTGGCGCAGGGGTGCCGGTCGTCGAGGGAGACCTGGTAGCGGTCGCGGTGGGCCGGGTTGCGCCACCGGCGTACCAGCCCCAGCGCGACGAGTCGGCGGACCGTGTAGCCCAGGTTCGCGTCGGTGACGTTCGCGCGCTCTCGCAGGTCGTTCACCGCCACGGGACCGAGGGCGGCGATTTCCACCAGCGTCTTCGTGGCGGCCGACGAGCCCAGGAACAGGCCAGGGTAGCAGGCACGGTGACGCTTCGGCGCGCGTTTTCGTCCGCGCGGTGCGGGCACCCGGGCATGCATTGAGGGAGTCGAACCAACGGCGTTTCCGCTCGCTTCGGGCTGGCGCATGCACCGAATCGCGCCAGTCGGGCGAGCGAAACAGATCCTTACTGCACGCGTTGTTGAGCCCCGCGTACTTCCGATCGCCGGCGCGGTCGCGCTTGACCACGATGCCGCTCCTGCGCAGCCGTTCCACCATGTCCCAGGGCTTGTATGTGTCGCTGCTGATCGCGCGCCCCAGCGCGCGCACGTGCATCGGGCCGTTCACCGCGAGCGCGATGAGCGCTCGGTCACGACCACCGCGTCCGAACAGATACGGAAGCCGCGACGGGTCTCGCCGCGGCCTCGCGAGCTCCTTCGATTTCTGGACGGTGAGGTGGCGCATGCGCTCACGTGGTCCGCCGCCTCAGACGTCCACCGCCGACTCACCTTCGCCGGCTTCCTAGGAGAACCACCAATTTGACGGGTCCGTGTAGCCGGCGTTGAGCCGTAGCCATGCGGACCGGAGGAAGTAGGACACGATCATGGGTTATACGCCAGGCGACATCGTGCCGAGAGACGGCACGGTCTACTGCCGTAATCATCCGAACATCACCGCCCACGTCACCAAGGGCGGCCGGTTCCCACCGCCGGGACATCATTCCGTCCGCGACGGGGTCGGCGGACGCTGCGAGTCGGAGTACCGCTGATGTGACGCACGGTGCACGCCGTGCGGAGTGAACGGTACGTCCACAACGCACGTCGATGAACCGTGGAAATCGAGAAGGGGTGACGCCGCAGGGCGCCACCCCTCTCGCTATTCCAGCCGTCGTCCTACGGGGCGTAGACGAAGAATCGGATGTACGGCTGCTGCGCGGCGTAAAACCCGCAACTGAGCGGGGCTGCCGAGTCCAAGCCGTTCCTGCCGTAGGCCGCGCAGGTCGTCGAGCGGTTGCGAATCGTCGCCTCGGCGATCCGCGGTACTTGATAGCCTCGTCCGCCGCTCAGCGTCGAGAAGCCGGACATCGGGTCATACGGCATCACAACGGCGATGTGCGCGTCTTGCGCCGTCGTGACGGCTAGAACGATGTGCCCGGACTTCGCCAGGTTGGCGGCGTCAGCGTACGTGGCGGCCCAGTTGCTCGGATTGGTGATCTCTTTCCAATGGGGGCTGCTCGAAATGGCGGCAAGCTGATCGCGGACGACGCCGCCCAACTCGGGCACGTTGGAGCCGACCAGATTGGTCACGAAGTCCCGGACGAACACGTTGCAAAACGTCGTCCCGTTGGCGAGCTGTCCATAGCGCGCCACGTTGGCGGCGAGCGACTGCGCCAGAGCGATCATCGCTTGTGTGGAGAATGTCGATGGCTTCGGTGGGACGTACGCGT
>DATHLL010000278.1:0-7726 GCA_035488195.1 Candidatus Elarobacter sp.
GCGCGCTCTTCAAGGGGATCCGCGTCGCGCTGATCGGGCTGGCGATCACGGTCGGACTCGGTTGGGCGTTCGGCGGCTACCGCGGCAACCCGGCGATCCTGGCCGGGCTGATCCCGATGTTCGTCGGGATCGCGCAGATCATCGTCGCGCTGCTCTCGGGGGCGCAGCTCCCGGGCGTGATGCCGCAGACCACGTTCATCCCGCCGCCGCCGCCGCCCGGTCCGGGCGCGCCGCCTCCGCCGCCGGACTCCGGCTTCGCCGGGAGCGGGCCGCCGCCGCCGTGGGCCCAGCAGCCCGGGCGGCCGCGCTTCGAGGAGCTCTCCAAGCCGGTTCCTCCTCCGGATGTGAAATAGGGACGGGCCTGAGCCCGTCCCCATTCTCTTTGACCGAGACTCCGTTCGCGTGCGGAGCCGTTAGCGGCAGGTCACGATCGCCATGGCCCAACCGGAAGCGGTACGCGTGCGAACGAGATAGCCGTGGTCGGTGCGGTCGTAGACGTGGTAGCCCGCTCGGAGCGCGTCGGCTAGCGTCTTGAAGACCATGATACCGGGCATCTCGTTCTCCTTTCCGGCGACGCCGTTCCCCGGCGCCGTGTATTCTATACGTTCGGCAGCGTCGCGAAGTTCTTGATATTCGGTGAGCGAAGGACGTAAAGATGCCGTATCCGCGCCTCGTCGTCGCACTCGACGTCCCCTCGCCCGCTCGCGCCGCCGCGCTGATCGGCGAGCTGGCGCCGCTCGGCGTGCTGTTCAAGATCGGCTACGAGGCGTTCTACGGCTACGGCGACGAGGTTCGCGCGGCGCTCGCTTCCCAGGACGCCGGCTACGCGCTCGACCTCAAGCTGCACGACATCCCGCGCACGGTCGAAGCGGCGGTCCGCGCGGTCGTGCGGCCCGGCGTGCGGCTGATGACGGTGCACGCGCTCGGCGGCGCGGCGATGCTCGAGGCGGCGGTCGGCGCGGCGGAGGAGCGCGCGGCGGAGCTCGGGATCGAGCCGCCCGGGATCTTCGCGGTGACGGTGCTGACCAGCATCGGCCCCGAGGAGCTCGGCGAGCTGGGGCTGCTGGGCGGTCCCGGTGAGAACGCGATCCGGCTCGCGGCGCTGGCGCGCGACGCGCGCTGCGCGGGCGTCGTCTGCAGCGTGCGCGAGGCGTCCGACCTGAAGTCGTATTTCGGGGTCGAGTTCGAGACGTTCTGTCCGGGGATCCGGCCGGCCGGGAGCGCGCACGGCGATCAGAAGCGCGCCGCGACGCCGCGCGAGGCGCGTGAGGCGGGCGTCGACTACGCCGTCGTCGGGCGGCCGATCACCGGCGACGCCGATCCGCTCGCCGCGGCGCGCGCGATCCTCGCGGAGCTCCAAGCGTGACCGGCGCAACCGCGACCGATCTGCTGCGCGAGCTCGAAGCGCGCGGCGCGATCCTGAACGGGCACTTCCGGCTCTCGTCGGGCCGGCACTCGAACCGCTTCGTGCAGAAGTTCCGCATCCTCGAGGACCCGCCGCTGGTCGAGCGCGTCGCGCGCGCGCTCGCCGAGGCGGCGCGTCCGCTCGCGCCGACCGTCGTCGTCAGCGCCGCGGTCGGCGGGATCGTCCTCGGCTACGAGACGGCGCGGCAGCTCGGCACGCTCGCGATCTTCGTCGAGAAAGAGGGCGGCGTTCCGTCGCTGCGGCGCGGCTTCGCGCTCGGTCCCGGCGACCGCGCGTTCGTCGTCGAGGACGTCGTCACCACGGGCGGCTCGGTGCGCGAGGTGATCGACGTCGTTCGCGCGCGCGGCGCGGAGGTCGCCGGCGTCGGGATCATCGTGCGGCGCGCGCCGGCCGATTTCGGCGTGCCCACGACGGCGCTGCTCGACCTGCCGATCGAGTCGCACGATCCGGCGGACTGCCCGCAGTGCGCGGCGGGCGAGCCGATCACCGAACCGGGTTCGCGGTTTTTGGGCACGAAGTAGGCTCGCTCGTGGACTATACGACGCTGGTGCGGCCGGAGGTCGCTTCGATGAAGCCGTACACGCCCGGCACGACGGTGTCGCAGGCGCGCACGAAGTACGGGCTCGAGCGCTTCGTGAAGCTCTCGTCGAACGAGAACCCGCTCGGGACCTCGCCGCTCGCCGCCGCAGCGCTGCGCGACATGGGCGATTTGCAGATCTACGTCGACGACGATCATCTCGAGCTGCGGCGCCGGCTCGCCGAGCCGTACGGGCTCGGCGCCGAGCACGTGCTGGTCGGACACGGCTCGAACGACGTGGTGCGCACGCTGTTCAGCGCGTATCTGAGCGCGGGCGACGAGGTCGTGATGGGCGATCCGACGTTCTCGCTGTTCCCGAAGGACGCGCTGCTGTTCGGCGCGCGGCCGGTTCGGGTGCCGCTGCGCGACGACGGCGTGCACGATCTCGACGCGATGCTCGCGGCGGTCACGCCGCGGACGAAGATCGCCGTCGTCGTCGATCCGAACAACCCGACCTCGACGCGCGTCGAGCGCGACGCGTTCGACCGCTTCGCGCGCGCGCTCCCGGCGAACGTGATCCTGATCGTCGACCAGGCGTATCGCGAGTACATGCCGCCGGGCTCGGTCGAGGGGACCGACTACGTGCGCTCGCGGCCCGCGACGATCGTGCTGCGCACGCACTCGAAGCTGTTCGGCCTCGCGTCGCTGCGGTTCGGGTACGCGCTCGGCGATCCGGAGCTGCTGGCGTACGCGCAGCGCGTGCGGCTGCCGTTCAACGTCTCGCGCCCGGCGGCGGTCGCGGCGCTCGCCGCGCTCGACGACGCGGAGTTCGTGCGGCGCTCGCTCGAGACGAACGAAGCCGGGAAGGCGTACCTGTTCCCGGCGTTCGCGAAGCTGGGACTGCACGCATATCCGTCCGCGGCGAACTTCGTCGCGGTCGCGGTCCCGGGGACGGCCGCCGAGGCGTACGAGGCGCTGCTGCAGCGCGGGATCGTGACGCGCAGCGGCGACGCGCTCGGGATGCCGGGCCGGCTGCGCATCACGATCGGCACGCCGGAGCAGAACGCGCTGCTGGTCGAGGCGCTCGGCTCGCTCGTCGCGGCGGCGGCGTGACGGCGCTATCGTGAACGCGACGATCGCCGTGCGGCGCGGCGAAAAAGATGATCGCGAGTTCGTGCGCGAGCTCGGGCGGCGCAGCGCGACGTCCAGCGTCTCGGCGGTGCGGCTTGCGAAGTACGACGACGTGCTCTCGTCGTTCGAGCGGCTGGCGGACTGGGTCTACACGCGCCGTCACGATCTGCTGATCGCCGAGGAGCACGGCGAGCGGGTCGGCTTCCTGCTGCTGCTCTACGACGTCCCCGACGAGGTGACGCTGACGGACCAGGCGTTCGTCGCGTACACCGCGGTCGAGCCGTTCGCGCGCGGCCGCGGCGCGGGCCGCGCGATGATGGACGCGGCCGAGGCGTGCGCGCTCGCGCACGGCCTGAAGTACGTGTGCCTCATGGTGACCGAGGACAACGCGCCGGCGCGGGCGCTCTACGAACGCGCGGGCTTCGTCACCGAGCGGCGGATGCTGACGAAGGCGATCGCTCCGGACTGAGCGCGAGCAGCTCGGCCTCGCGCTCGGGCGTGAGTCCGGCTTTGAGCGGCGCGTCGCCGCGTTCGGTCTGCGCCCAGCGCAGCGTATCGGCGACCGTCTGCGCGAGCGGGCGGTAGCGCATCCCCAGCGCAACCGCGTGCGCGGTCGAGACGCGTGAGATCCCGTCGAACCCATCGCCGCTCGGGACCCAGACCGGGAGATCGCTCCAGCCTTCGACGTTCTGTTCCTTCAGTGCGGCGAGATCGATCGGCACCATGCGCGACGGGACGCCGCTCGCGGCGGCGCATGCTTCGAGCAACTCGCGCAGGGTCGCCGGCTCACGCGGGCCGACCGCGTTCACCGCGCCGATGGTGCCGCGCTCGATCGCGTCGGCGATGAACTCGGCAAGGTCGCGCACGTCGATCCACTGCACCGGCGCGTCGAAATCGTCCGGAACGGCGACGTCGCCGCCGCGCGCGAACCGCAGCGGCCAGTACGTGAACCGGTCGCTCGCATCGTACGGTCCGACGATGAGCCCCGGCCGCACGAGCAGCGTGCGGTCCGGCCCGAACGCCGCCAGCGCCTCGCGCTCGCACAGCAGCTTCAGCGGCCCGTACTGCTCGATGTCGAACTCCTCGCGCGAGACGCCGTCGGGAAGCTCCGGGGTCGGGCTCGACTCGTCGACCGCGGACAGCGCGACGTCGTACACCGAGACGCTCGAGACGAACACGTACCGCCGGGCGCGGTCGCGCAGCGCGCCGGCGCTCGCGGCGACCCGTCCAGGGAGAAACCCCGACGTGTCGAGGACCGCGTCCCACGTCGTGCCGGCAGGCAGCCGGTCGAGATCGGTCGCGCGGTCGCCGAGGACCCGCTCCACGTGCGGAAACAGCTCGCGCCCGCGCCGGCCGCGGTGGAACAGCGTCACCTCATGCCCGCGCACGAGCAGCGTCTCGACGACGTGCCGCCCGAGGAACACCGTGCCGCCGAGGACGAGCACGCGCATCGGATTACATCGACTCCGGGGCGACGACGCCGCACAGCTCGAGCGTCGTCGCGAGGATCGTCTTCGTCGCGAGCGCGAGCCCGAGGCGCGCGGTCGTCGTCGCGCGGTCCTCGGTCAGCACGCGGCACGCGTCGTAGAACTGGTGGAAATCGGCGGCGACGTCGCGCGCGTACTTCGGGAGGCGGTGCGGCGCGCGGGCGCGCGCGACGCCGGCGACGGTCGGGCCGAACTCGGCGAGCCGGCGGATCAGCGCGAGCTCCGCCGGATCGGTCAGCGCGCCGAGGCCTTCGCCGCGCTCGGCGGCGGCGAGCTGCTCGGCGTGCGACTCGCGCGCCTTGCGCAGCACCGAGGCGATCCGCGCGTGCCCGTACTGCACGTAGTAGACGGGGTTGTCGTTCGACTGCTTCTTCGCGAGCTCGAGGTCGAACGTCAGCGGCTGGTCGGTCGAGAGCATGACGAAGAAGAAGCGCGCCGCGTCGACGCCGACCTCGTCGATCACCTCGCGCAGGGTGATGATCTGTCCCGCGCGCTTCGACATCTTCAGCTCCTCGGAGCCGCGCTTGAGCGTGACCTGCTGGGCGATCACCACCTCGATCGCGCCGCCGCGGCCGTATGCTTCGGCGATCGCGTTGAGACGGCCGATGTAGCCGTGATGATCGGGGCCGAGGATGTCGATCACCGTGTCGCCGCGCTGCAGCTTCTCGTAGTGATAGGCGATGTCGTTGGCGAGATAGGTCGGGACGCCGTCGCGGCGGATCACGACGCGGTCCTGGTCGTCGCCCGCGTCGACGGTGCGCAGCCACGTCGCGCCGTCCTTCTCGTAGAGCCGGCCGAGCGCGCGCATCCGCTCGATCCCGGCTTCGATCGTCCCGGCCTCGTGGAGCGCCTGCTCCGACTGCCACAGATCGTACTCGACGCGAAACGCGAGCGCGTCGGCCTGCTGCTCCACGACCATCATGTCGCGCCCGAACCGCGCCGCGGCCGCGATCGCGTCGTCTTCGGGCGCGTACAGCCAGCGGTCGCCGTCGCGCTCGCGGAGCGCGCGCGCGATCTCGGCGACGTACTCGCCTTGATAACCGTCTTCCGGGAACGGGAAATCCGGCTCCCAGAGCTGCCGGTAGCGCGCGATGACCGAGACGCCGAACTGGCGGAGCTGGTTGCCGGCGTCGTTGATGATCCACTCGGTGAAGACGTGGTGCCCTTGGTGGCGCAGCACGTTCGCGAGCGTGTCGCCGATCGAGAGCGTGCGGCCTTGCACGACGGCGAGCGGGCCGGTCGGGTTCGCGCTCCCGAACTCGAGCGAGATCCGCTCGCCGGCCGGCGGCGCTTTCCCGTAGTCGCCGCCGGCGCGCAGGATCTTCGCGACGACGCGCTGCCAGAACGCCGGCCGCAGCTTGAGGTTGATGAAACCCGCCAGCGGCGTCGCCTCGGCGACGGTGGCACGCACGCCGTCGTCCTGCATCGCACGCGCGACGAGCTCGGCCGCGATCTCCTGCGGCTTCTTGCGCGCGACGCGCGCGAGGCCGAACGCGAGGTTGGTCGCGACGTCGCCGAACTCGGCGCGGCGCGCCGGCTCGAACTGCACCACCGGCTCCGCTTCCGGCCACAGCGCGCGCGCCGCCGCCGCGAAGCGGGCGGCGAGTTCGTCGAGGGAAAGCAGCTCGATCTCCTCAGTGGTGATAGGGTTCATCCCGCGCGATCTTCGCCGCGCGGTACAGTTGCTCCAGCAGCAGCGCCCGCGCCCATTCGTGGAGGAGCGTCAGCGGCGAGAGCGACCAGCGCACGTCGGCGCGCGCGAGCAGCGCCTCCGAGGCGCCGAAGGTCCCGGCGACGACGAAGGTCACCCGCGCGATCCCGTCGTGCGGCAGCCGCTCGATCCGCCGGCTCAGCTCCTCGCTGGACAACCTCTCGCCGGTCCGCTCCAGCAGCCAGACGTGGTCGGCCGGATCGAGCAGCTTCAAAACTGCCTCGCCCTCCGCCCGCATCGCCCGCACCGGATCGCCGCCGTCGGCCGCCCGGACCTCGACCTCCTCGAGCCGGTGATACGGCCGCAGCCGCGCGCGAAAGTCCGCGAGCGCCTCGGCGACGTACCGCTCGCGAACCTTCCCCACCGCGATCACCCGAACGTTCAGGCTGCGGGACTCCTCGCCGCGGCGGCGCGCAGATCATCCGGAAACGCGAGGCCGTTCGCCGTGGCATACTCACGCGCCATACCGACGGCATCGGCGTTATCGACGTGGATGATCTCGAATCCGATGATCTCGTCGTTCGGAGTCACGTCGATATGGACCCCGTCCCAGCGATAGTCGACATCGCAGAACGCGTGGTCCCGCACGACTCCGTCTGCGTCACGCAAGAGCGTGAGTGATCCGTCGTGCTCCACATCGCCGGACAGGTAGCGAACGTAGACGATCGGCCATTCCGGATCGATCGTGATTTCGATGGGGTGCTTCATCGTTTGTTCCGGCGCGCGAAGCGTCGGCGTTGTCGGTCTCGACGCCGTTTGTCGACATCGATGACGGTGATGACGTAGCGCTCGGAAAGGTCGGTCACGACGTTGATCAGCCGACCATCGGAAGCGTATCCAAAATGCTCGATCGTATCGTCGGGATTGCGGCCGCGCCGAGTCGGCCACGCGACGGCACCTTCAGCGTCGTCCTCGAAGAAACCGTCGACTCTCATACCGTCGATCGCATGTCGCGAGTATCGCAGCGGTTCGTCGCGCATGTCAATCCCGCGTCCGCCCAGGCACCGCGTAACCGTCCGCGCCGGTGACGATTCGGCCGGAAAGCTCGAGCTCGCTGAGCAGCGGAAAGAGCTCCGCCGGTGCGAGAGCGAGCCGGTCGGCGAGCGTACCCGCATCGCAAGCGGCGTCGCGAAGCGCCGCCAGCACCCGCCGCACCGCCGGCACATCGCCCGGTGCAAACCCGGTGTCGCCGCCGCCGCCGCTTCCGTCGCTCCGGCGACGCGCGCACGGCGGCACCACGGCGCACGGCAGCGCGGCAAGGACGTCGGCGGCGTCCCGAACGAGGGTCGCGCCGTCGCGGATCAGCGCGTTGCAGCCGGCGGCTTTCGGGCGGTCGACGTCCCCCGGCATCGCCAGGACCGGAATCCCGCGGTCGCCGCCGTGACCGGCGGTGTTCAGCGCGCCGCTGCGCGCCGCGGCCTCGACCACGACGACCGCGTCGGCGAGCGCCGCGA
>DATHLL010000279.1:0-2691 GCA_035488195.1 Candidatus Elarobacter sp.
GCGCGACGGTCAACACGATCGCCGTGCAGTTCGCCACCGGGAAGATGCGGTGGTCGTCCCGCACGTGATGCGGGTTCACTTCCGGGATCACCAGCGGCACGCCGTCGGCGAGGCGGAACGTCGCCGAGTTGTCGATCACCACCGCGCCCGCATCGACGAGCGCGCCCGCGAGCTCCGCGCTCGCGTCGTCGCTCGACGCGAAGAACGCGACATCCGGCGCGTCGGCCACCAGCCGCTCGCGCGTCGCCGCGAACACCGGCACGTTCTCGCCCCGAAACCGCACGCCGTGCGCACGATCGCGCGACGCGTACGCAAGCAGCGTATCCACCGGCAGATCGCGCTCCTCGAGCACCCGCAGAATCATCCCGCCGACCACGCCGGTAGCGCCGATGACCGCTACCTTCATCGGGCACCCACCGAGCCGCCGGACGATCCCGCGACCCTCTCCGCGGAAACACCCACAGCCGCCGCGCCGCCGGCTGGGCGCCGCATCATCTCGTCGATCACCGCGTCGAGCCCGATCACCAGCCCGCGCTGCGAGCGGACCGCGCGGATCGCGGCGACGATTCCCGGGCCGAACGAGTCGCGAGAGAGCGAGTCGTGGCGGATCGTGAGCGTCTCGCCGAGGCCGCCGAAGATCACTTCCTGATGCGCGACGAGCCCCGGGAGCCGGACGCTGTGAATCGGCGGACGCGGCGCGCCGGCTTCGTGCATCCGCCGTGCGGTCAGCTTCGCGGTCCCGCTCGGCGCGTCGCGCTTCGTCTCGTGGTGCAGCTCGACGATCTCCGCGCGCGGCAGCACCCGCGACGCCTCCGCGGCGAAGCGCATCATCAAGACCGCGCCGAACGAGAAGTTCGGCACGAACATCGCCGGCACGCCGCTCTCGTCGCAGCGGTCGGAGAGCACGACGAGATCTTCGTCGGTCCAGCCGCTTGCGCCGATCACGGGTGGGACGCCCGCGTCGAGCGCCGCCCGCGCGACGTCGACGGTCACCGGATACACCGTGCAGTCCACGACGACGTCGAGCCCATGCCCGAAGAACGCATCGAGGTCGTCCTCGGTCGCGATCCCGGCGCCGGCCGGCTCCCCGGAACGACGCGCGAAGGCCGCCGACAACCTCAGGTCGTCAGCAGCCTCGATCGCGGTACAGGCGACGCGCCCCAGTCTCCCGAGCGCGCCGGCCACCCCGACGCGCAGCACGGCGTGGGCCTAGACTTTCTCCAGCGGCGCGTATTTCAGCATGACCATCTTCTGCCCGACGTTCGGAAAGTTGATCGTCAGCAAGCCGTCGCCGCCCGCTCCGACGGTGTTGACGACGGTCCCCTCGCCCCACTTCGGATGCTTCACCTTGTCGCCCGGGTGCAGGTCCATCCCGACGCCGGCGCCGGCGTTCTCGTGGATCGAGACCTCGCGCCAGCGGCCGCCGCCCGGGCGCGGCCCGATCCCGACCCCGCCGATCGCCTCGACCGACGGCATCTCCTCGATGAACCGCGACTTCGGATGCGAGAACGTGTTGCCGAACAGCGTCCGCCGCGCGGCGTACGAGAGGTACAGCCGGTCCATCGCGCGCGTCACGCCGACGTACGCCAGCCGCCGCTCCTCCTCGAGCTCGGTCATGTCGGTCAGCGCCCGCGTGTGCGGGAAGACGCCTTCCTCAAGACCGGTGAGGAACACGATCGGGAACTCGAGGCCCTTCGCCGCGTGCATCGTCATCAGCGTGACGAACGACGACTCGGGGTCGAGCGTGTCGATGTCGCTGATCAGCGCGATCTGCGAGAGGAAGTCGTCGATCGTCGAGCCCGTCTCGGGGTTGTTCTCGAACTCGCGCGCGACGCCGATCAGCTCTTGCAGGTTCTCGATCCGCGCGCGGCCGTCGGGCGTCTCGTCGGCCTGCAGCTCGCGCAGGTAACCCGACTCCTCCATCACCGCGACCAGCAGATCGCTCACGCTGAACGACTGCGCCTTCTCGCGCAGGTCGTTGATCAGCTCGGCGAAGCGCTCCAGCTCGCGCTGCTTCTTCGGCACCGCGCGCTTGAGCAGGTTGCTGTCGAACACCGCCTGCCCGACCGAGACGCCGGCCTGGTTCGCCGCTTCCAGCAGCGACGCCAGCGTCTGCTGGCCGATCGACCGCCGCGGTACGTTCACGATGCGGCGGAACGCGACCGCGTCGGACGGGTTCACGATGTAGCGGAGGTAGGACAGCATGTCCTTGACCTCGGTGCGCGCGTAGAACCCGACCCCGCCGACCACCCGGTACGGGATCCCTTCGGCGAGGAAGCCTTCCTCGAAGTAGCGCGACTGCGCGTTGGTCCGGTAGAGGACGAGGAAGTCGCGGTACGCGGCGCCTTCGCGCACGTGCTCCTTGACCTTCTCCATCACGTAGCGCACCTCGGCGCGCTCGGACTCGGCCTGGAACGCGGTGATCTTCTCGCCTTCCGCGCGCTGCGTGAACAGCTTCTTCGGATGGCGGCCGGCGTTGTTCGCGACCAGCTCGTTCGCGGCGCTCAGGATCGTCTGCGTGCTGCGGTAGTTCTCCTCGAGCTTGAAGACCTTCGCGCCCGGGAAGTCCTCCTCGAAGCGCAGGATCATCCGGTAGTCGCTCCCGCGCCACGAGTAGATCGACTGGTCGTCGTCGCCGACGACCGTGATGTTCCCGTGCTCCTTCGCCAGCGTCGCGACCAGCCGGTACTG
>DATHLL010000280.1:0-2431 GCA_035488195.1 Candidatus Elarobacter sp.
CCGGATCGAGCCGTCGGCCACGTTTGTGCCGTCCCGGCGGTATCGTGGCACTTTGCCGTCGAACGGGCGGGGATGAACGTCTGCCGTCTCTTCGTGATGGTCGTCTTGCTCGTTGCTGGGGCGGCGGTGCCGGCGCGGGCACAGTACTACGAGCAGGGCGGGACGTACACGCCGGGGTCGCCGGTGATCGTTCGGATGAACGCGCAGGCGCCGGCAACCGTCGAGTTCGCGGTGTTCCGGCTCTCCGACGAGGACATGCTCGCCGTTCGGACCGGGACGCCGCGGCTCGACGTCGCCAAGCTGATCGCGACGATGCGGCCGGTGAAGGTCGTTCGGGCGCAGCTCGCGCTGCCGTCGCCGTCACCCGGCCCGAGCCCGTCGCCGGCACCGCGCTTTGCGCCGACTGCGTCGGGAAGCGCCGATCTCGGCGCCTTCCCGCCCGGCTTCTACGTCGCGCGCGCGAGCGGCGCGCAGGTTGACACGCGGCTGGCGCTCTTCACCGTCACCTCGATCGGGCTCGTCTCGACTGAGACCGGGGACCGGATCGTCGAGCTCCCCGTCGACCTGCGCACCGGCGCGCGGCGCGACGGCGTCAGCGTCGAGCGGCGCACGGCCGCAGGTGCGGTCGAAGCCGGAACGCCCGACCCGTCGGGCGGCTTCGCGTTCCCGCTCGGCCCCGGGCCGGACGGTATCGCCTCACGCGACGTCATCGTCGCGCACGCGCCCGACGGATCGACCGTCGTGGCGTACGGCACGCGCTCGTCCCGCAGCGGTCCGGATCGCGCCGGGTTCGTGAACACCGATCGCCCGATCTACCGTCCGGGCGACGTCGTGCAGTACCGCGCGATCCTGCGCGACGGCCCGGCCGGCGCGTACACGATCCCGTCGGGCGAGCGCACCGTTCGCATCCGCGATCCGCTCGGCAAGGTGATCCTCGAGACGAAACGCCGCATCGACGCGTTCGGCACCATCTCCGGTCAGATCCGGTTGACCGACGACGCGCCGCTCGGCCTCTACTCGATCACCGGCGAAGAAGACGCGTACGACATCGCCGGCCAGTTCGCGGTCGAGGCGTACGTGAAGCCGGAATATCTCCTCGACGTCGCCGCGCCGCGCACGACAGTCGGCGGCGACCGCGCGCGGTTCGGCGTCTCGGCGCGCTATTTCTTCGGGCGCCCCGTCGCCGGAATGCGCCTGCACTATCGCGCCTCTGTGCGCAACGTGTACGCATGGTGGCGGAGCGGCGGCCCGTTCGCGTTCAGCGGATACCGGCCGTCCTGGTACGACCAGCCGGCGCAGCAAACGCAGGGCGACGCCGTCGCCGACGCGGCGGGGCGCGCGACGATCCGGATCCCGACCGCCGCCGTCACGAGCGAGCAGCTCCTCACGATCGAGATCGACGGCCGTGACGCCGCGGGCCGCACGGTGACCGCGTCGGCGAATACGCAGCTCACGCCCGCGTCGTTCTATCTGACCGTCGTCCCGGCGCGCTATTTCAACCGCGCCGGAGAGACCGTCGACGTGGCGCTGCGCAGCCTCGTCTACGGGTCGCAGGCGCCGCGCCCGCGCACGCCGATCGCGCTCGCGTTCACGCGCGTGTGGTACGGCGGCGGCGTGCAGCGCGAGGCCGATCCCGCGGCGCCGCGCCAGGTCGTCACCGACGAGCACGGCGCCGCGTCGGTGCGCTGGAAGCCGGCGCAGGGCGGCTACTACGAGATCGCGGCGACCGCGACCGACGAGCGCGGCCGCACGACGAAGACGACCGGCAGCGTGTGGATCGCGTCGAGCTCCTACGCGAACCCGTACACGTTCCAGACCACGACCGTCATCCCGCAGCAGCGCGAGTACCGGCCGGGCGAGCGCGCGACCCTGCTCGTCACCGCGCCGCGTGCCGACGTCGACGCGCTCGTCCACGTCGTCGGCGGCGGTCCCGACCGCCTCTTCGTCCGCCACCTCGCGAGCGTGACGTCGACGATCGAAGTCGATCCGCCCGCCGGCGTGGCCCACTATCGCGTCGCGGTCTCCGTCCCGACCGAGAGCGGTCTCGCGACCGGCGACGCCGTCGTGAACGTCTCGCCGGCCCCGCACGCGCTGCGCGTCACGATCCGCGGCGATAAGGCGGCCTACGCGCCAGGCGACCGCGCGCGGTTCAGCGTGCACGCCGAAGGTCCCGACGGAGCGCCCGCGCGCGCCGAGATCGGGCTCGCGGTGGTCGACGACGCGATCTTCGCGCTGCGGCCGGACGCGGCGGTCGATCCCTATCGCGCGCTGTACGGCGGTGCGGGCCCGTACCGCAACGCGCAGCCGTCGTGGTCGCAGCTCAACACGCCGATTACGCTCTACTTCTACGTCCAGCCGCTGAACGTCATCGGCCGCACGCAGTCGCGCAGCACCGTCGTCCCGATGCAGACCGCCGACATGTACAACATCT
>DATHLL010000281.1:0-3266 GCA_035488195.1 Candidatus Elarobacter sp.
CCGAATCGCTCGCGAACGTACTCCGCACGTTCGACCCGACCGCCTACGCCCCGACGACGCTGCGCGCGCACGCCGAACGCTTCCGCCCCGAGCGCTTCATCGAACGCTTGCGCGCGATCGTCGACGAAACGCTGAACGCCCGCCGAACCACGGTGACCTCGAATCCCGACAACCGAAAGACCAGCGGACGATGAGCCAAGCCGCCGATGATCGTCGAACGCCGATGAGCAGCCGACATACCGGATGACGGTAACGACGACGGTCGCCACCGCAAGACCGGCACGAGAAACCATGACGGCCGCCAGACCCACGCGCGCCATCGTGATCGCCGCGCTGGTCTTCGCGCTCGTCTACATCGCGCTGGATTTGAACAAGCTCTACGCGCTGCGCTACGGTGCGGACACCGGAACGTTCGTCCAGTTCCTGACCGGCGAAGCGCACGGCCGCGGTTCCTGGAACGGCGCCGAATACCGCCCGCACCTCCAAGTTCACGACTCGTGGATCTTGCTCGCGCTGGTCCCGCTGATGGCAGCGTTCCCGTACGCCCAGACGCTGCTGATCGTGCAGGTCCTCGCAATCGCCGCCGCATCGCTCGCGATCTGCGCCTTCGCCCGCGCCTGCGGCGCCTCACCGCGCGCAGCGACGATCGTCGGAATCGCCTACCTGATCTCGCCGTCCGCGCAAGGGATCGCCTACGGCAACTTCCTCGAGAACGTCTTCGTCCCGCTCCTAGCCGCCCTCGGCGCGATCGCCGTCCGCCGCCGAGCGCTGATCCCATCGCTCATCGTCGCGCAACTGCTCCTCGGCCTGAAGGAAGACGAAGCGCTCTTCCTGCTCTGGTTCGGCGCCGCATGCGCACTCTGGTACGACCGCCGCATCGGTATTGCGATCGCCGCGCTGGCCTTGTTCAACGGCATCACGTTCGTAATCGTCGAACGTCTCACGAACGCCCACCCCTCGCTCCCCGGCTACGCGCTGCACGTCGACGACCCGCTCCTGAAACTTGCATTCTTCGCCGCGCTGCTGGCCCCGTTCGCTTTTGCGCCGCTCTTCCTCCGATGGCGCCTGCTGCTCGCCGCTCCACTCGTCGCCGAGCTGATCTTCAACCGCCCGTGGGCCTACCCGATCGCCCGCATCGGCACGCACTGGACGGCCCCGATCGTCGCCGCAACCGCTCTCGCATCCGCCTACGCGATCGCAAAATACCCGCGCCTCGCCACCCCGATGCTCGCCTGCGCGATCCTCTGCGCGCTCCTGATCAACGACACGGTCTTCAAGCCGGGCCGCTGGCCCTATGTGATCGACCGAACCGCATACGCGAACGCAACCGCATTACGCACGACGACCCGCGACGTCATCATCCGAAGACCCAAGGAAGGAGCGTATGTCGCCGCCGCCTCGAACCCTCACGTCCTGCTCGCAAAATACGACCCGACGGAACCCGGCTACTGCCCCGCCTACAACAAAGACGCAACTGCGTTCTTCGCTTCATTAGGCATCGGCACATGGCCCACCAACGCAACGCTATGCGAAGGTGTCGTCACCCGCAAATAACGCCTGCGACGATCGTGCCTGCGTGGTGGGGTGCGACGTCACCGCGCGGGGGCGTCGCGGAGGAGCGGAGCGCAGGATGCGCGGGAGCGACGGAGCGCCGAGCGACCGGAGCGCACGATGCGCGCAGGGAGCGTCCCCCGCGCGGTGACGTCGCACCCCGCCACGCCGCCCCAATCCGGCATCACCCGCCATGCCCGCTAGCCACCGCAACCACCGTAAACGCATTGAATAGCGAATGGGTCACCATCGAAGCGACAAGCGACCCACTGCGATAGTAGACGACCGCCAACACCGCGCCCCCCGCGATGAGCGGCAAGATCGCCCCCGCATTCCCCGGCGCGAAATGCGCCAGCCCGAACACCGTCGCCGACAACACCACCGCCAGCCAAGCCGGCATGTACCGCAGCAGCGCGTTGAAGAGAAACCCCCGAAAGGTGAGCTCCTCGAACACCGGAGCCCCGACGCACGCGATGAACGCGAACGCCGCGAGCAGCGACCCGTGCGCCTGCCGCAGCAGATGCACCTGCACCTCATCGGCCTTGAGGTGAAACGCGCTCTCTTCGATGACCGCAACCACCGAAGCGGCGATCAGCATGGAGACGGCACCCCCGACCCCCCAGGCGAGATCCCGCCACCGCGGCGCCCGAATCCCAAGCGCCGAGAGCGGCCGCTTCGCCAACGCCGGAAGCCCGCCGGCAAGGATCGCGATCGAGGTGACGTACACGGTGAGCTGCGCGATGACGAGCGGCCACGAGATGACGTAGACGTCGTGCAGCGTCGCCAGCTTCAACACCAGCATGAACGCGATGACGACCGCCGGCGGAACGAGCTGCGCAACGAACAGCGCGACCAGCAGCAGCAGCGACTGCCACCAGACGAAGGCGTCAGCCGGAAAGCGCTTCGGTGAGAGCCGCGAAGGTTCGGAGGTCGAGATCTTCACCACGGACGTCGGGATTCAGCGAGAGGGAGTCGATCGCCGCGGCGATGCGCGCGCGCGGGAGACCGAGCGCGAGCGAAAGGGAGTTCGCGAGCGTCTTACGCCGGTACGCGAACGCACCGCGCACGACCTGTTCGAAGCGCGCACGGTCCCGCACCGCCGCCGCCGGCTCGGCCAGCCGGTGCAGCACGACGACGGTCGAATCGACCCCCGGCCGCGGATAGAACGCCGCCGGCGGAACCTTGAGCGCCCGCTCGACCCGCATCGTGAGCCCGATCGCCAGCGTGAGACTCCCGTACTGCGAGGTCCCGGGCTTGGCGAGAAGCCGGTCCGCGACGTCTTTCTGGATCATCGCGACGACCCGCTCCGGCGGCCGCTCGAGCCCCGCGAGCAGCACCAGCAACGGGGTCCCGACGTTGTAGGGAAGGTTCCCGGCGACGCGCCACTCCCGCCCCCCGGCCCACGCCGCGTAGTCGAACGCCAGCGCATCCGCCTCGAGCAGCTCCGCCGGCCCGAGATCCCCGCGCGAGCGCAGGATCGCCACCATCTCCGGATCGACGTCGAACGCCGTGACGTCGGCCCCGAGCCGCACCAGCGCCGCCGTGAGCGCCCCGGTCCCCGGCCCGATCTCGAGCACCCGGTCCCCGGGCGCGTCGACGGCGAGCCGCGCGATCCGGGCCGCCGTCCCGCCGTCCATGAGGAAGTGCTGCCCGAGCCGCTTCTTCGGCCGGATCCCGCGCGCGCCGAGCAGCGCGCGCGGATGGTGGGTTCGGCG
>DATHLL010000282.1:0-2063 GCA_035488195.1 Candidatus Elarobacter sp.
CGGCTGGAAGGCGGCCGCGATGCTCTTCGCGATCGGTGC
Source organism: Candidatus Elarobacter sp. (assembly GCA_035488195.1). GTDB lineage: Bacteria > Vulcanimicrobiota > Vulcanimicrobiia > Vulcanimicrobiales > Vulcanimicrobiaceae > Vulcanimicrobium. The sequence continues at coordinate 40 of DATHLL010000282.1, forward strand.
CGGTGCAAGTTGCGCCGGCGCGGCGTCGCTGGCGTTCGCGCGCGACGCGAAGCACGCCGTCCCGGCGTCCGTCGCCGCGACGGCGGTCGCGCCGAAGATCGCCGTCGCGGCGCCCGTGGTGGTCGCGCCGGCGCGCGTCCTGTCGTTCTCCGCGCGCCGTGACGACGCGCCGGGCGGCGAGACCGTCCTCGCATCGTACCTGGCCGTGGCGGACCGCGGTTCGATCGCGCTGCTCGACTCCACGGGCACGGTCATCACCACCGGCCCATTCACGCGCGTCGGCACGATCCGCCTCAAGGTGCCCAAAGCGTACCGCCTGCTCCCTATGGTCGCACAGGTCACGGTCCACCGCGGCGAGACGAAAGCCGTCTCGAGCGTCTCCGTCCCACCGAACGCCGCCGCGACGCCGCGCCCGAGCCCGAGTCCCACCGCACAGGCGGCGACGGGTGCCGACGAGGCCGGGGAAGGCGTAACCCCGCTCGATTCGACCGGATCCGGCAACGCTGCCGGCATCATCGCCGTCGAGGGCCGCGCGATCGCCGGACGACCGCTGCATCTGCGCGTCACGCCCCAGCCGAACGCAATGCACCTCGAGCTCGAGGACGAGTCGGGCGCGACGCTATCCGAGACGGACGTCGCCGCGGGCGCGACCCGCGCCGCCATTCCGCTGCCGCCGTCCGACGCGCGCGCGACGTATCTGCTCGCGCTGCACTACACGCGCAACGGCGGCGAAGAGACCGTCATCCGGACCGTCGTCGCCGCCCCGCGCTGACCGAAACGAACCCCGGCGCGCACGGTTCGCCTCGCAGCGAGGCGGCGCTGAAGTCGCCCGCTACGCTACGGCGTCAGACCAGTTCCAGCACGTCTCCCGGGAGCACGTCGACTTCGCGGAGTGCGCCGCTGCCGAGCTCGACGACGCCGCGGGCGCCTTTGCAGCTCAGGGCGACGCGGTTGGGGCGGACGTCGTGGACGACCTCGATCACGTGGCCGGCGCTATCGACGAAGATCACGTCGATCGGGACGCGCATCCCGATCGTGTGGATCGCGCGGCACGAGGTGATCCAGACGCCTTCGTCCGGGCGCAGCGAGGTGCGCGCGAGCAGGCCGACGGCGCGGTGCAGGAACGTCGTCAGCCGGTCGATTCGGGTCGCCACGATTTTGCCGGTGGTGGAGTTGCGCAGGAGCGGCACGTCAGATCGTCCTCACGATGGTCAGTGTCGCGGCGATCGACGCCGCTAGGTAGGGTCCGAAAGCGATGGGGCGCCGCACGCCGGACGTCCGCCGTGCGACCAGATACGCCGCAAGCGCGGCGAGCACGAACGCGAGCGCCGCGTCGGCGACGCCGAGCAGCGCGCCGCCGAGCGCGGCCAGCTTCACGTCGCCCCAGCCCATCCCGCGCCCGCGCGTGAACAGCGCCGCGAGCGCGAACGGGACGGCGACGCACGCGGCGCCGAGCGCCGGCGACCAGTCGCGCGACACCGCGCCGAGCGCGACGACGAGCGCGAGCGGTCCGAGCGTCAGCACGTCGGGAAGCATTCCGCAGCGCAGATCCGCCGCCGCCCCACCCGCGAGCGCGAGCGTCACGACCGCCATCACCGCAAGGTGCGCGAGTGAGGCGTCCTGCCACGCGACCGCGCCGCCGACGCACGCGGTCAGCACGGCGAACGGCCAGTGCGCGAACGCGACCGTGTCCGGGCCGTCGGCATACGGTTCGACGTTCGCGCACAGCCGCTCGCCGATGCGCGCGCCCACCCAGCCCGCGCCTGCGAACGCCGTCACGGAGAGGACGATGACCGCGATCTGCTGCGTCATTGGTGCGGCATCAACACGCGAGCGATCACCGGCCCGAAGATCATCAGGTACAGTGAGGGGATCATGAACAGCGCCATCGGCAGCAGCATCTTGACCGGCAGGTGCGCGGCGCGCTCCTCGGCGCGGCTCCAGCGGCGGTCGCGGATCTCCTTCGCCAGCTCGTTCAGCACGACGCTCAGGTTCGCGCCGAGGCGTTCCGCCTGCACGATCGC
>DATHLL010000283.1:0-3206 GCA_035488195.1 Candidatus Elarobacter sp.
CTCACGTACGTGCAGTTTCCCGAGTCGGCGACCGGCGTGCGCGTCGCGACGCTGGTGCAGAGCGAGCTCGGCGCGCGCGGGATGCGGATCGCGATCAAGCAGCTCTCGAACGCGCAGCTCTTCCTGCCGAAGTCGCAAGGCGGGACGCTCGCGAACGGCAACTTCGACATGGCGTACGTCCCCTGGCAGCTCGGCGCCGACCCGGACGACGCGTTCCTCCTGAGCTGTACCGGCAACGCGAACTTCATGCGCTGGTGCGACCCGCGGGCCGACGCGCTCGAGCGGCGAGCCGTCGTCGCGCCGAGCCGCGCGGAGCGGCGGCGGCTGTATTCGGCGATTCAGCGGCGCGTGGCGGATCAGGTGCCGGTCGTGTACCTGTTCAACCCGTCGTACTCCTACGCATATCGCACGACTCTCCACGGCTTCGCGCCCAACGCCTTCAACCCGACCTGGAACGCCTACGCCTGGAGCACCGCCCCAACGTCACCCTGAGCCTGTCGAAGGGTGGGCTTCACTCGCCGATGTGGCAGACTTCGAGCTTGTTGCCGTCGGGGTCTTCGAAGAAGACGGCGTGGTAGTTGGGGCCGTACATGCCCTCGGTCCACTCGATGTTCGTCGCGCCGATCGCTGGGAGGTACGTCGCGATCGCGTCGACCGTTCCGCGCGAGGGTGCGTCGAAGGCGATGCGCGCCGAGCCCGGCGTCATCGCGGCGTCTTCGGTGATGCCGAACCACGCGTCGGCTTCCCAGTCGGGCGGCGCGTCGGCCGGCGGGATCTGCCAGGTGGTGAAGTTCTTCCCTTCGTCCTTCGTCGCGCCGAGCAGGTTCAGGATCGCGTCGTAGAATTCCGTCGCCTTCGCGCGGTCGCGGACGCGCAGGTCGACGTGCGAGATCAGCAGCGGCACCGGCATGGTCCTTCCAAGAGCGGGTGGTTCAGCAGCGGACGGTTCGGTTGGCGAGCGTGCAGCGCGTCCGCTCGGTGCCGTCGACGTCGCGCAGCGAGATCGTCCAGTCGTTCCCGCGGCGCGTGTAGACGGCGAAGCCGAAGTGCGACGAGCCGAACGGACGGCCCTCGGCGTGGAGATCGCCGATCGTGAGGCCGAGCAGCGGCGCGTAGTTCGGATCGAGCTTCGTCCCGCCTTCGCCGTTGATCAGCAGCGGCGGCATCGATGCCACGTTCATCGCGCCGAAGAAGTGGATGTGGCCGGCGAGGACCGCGTCGAAGGGGGCGAGCGCGTTTCCCATCGCGGTGCGCTCGTCGTCGTTCGTGTACGGCGGCCGGTGGGTGACGAACCAGCGCTGCAGCGGCTCGCCCGATCGCACGGCGCTCGGTCGCGCGTCGGCGCGGCTGCCCATCTTCTCGACGGCGGCGAACTGGCGCCGGTACGCGGCGCTGCGGTCGGTGACCGTGCGGTCTTCCGCGACCGCCGAGTCGAAGCCGACCAGCCGCAGGTCGCCGAGATCGACGTCGTACGGGTCGGTCGCCTCCGCGCATGCCGTCGAGGCGCGCGGATCGAGATACCGGAACCAGCCTGCTCCGTTGCGGTCGCATTCCTCGTGGTTGCCGCGCATCAGCAGCACCGGCGCGCTCGCGAAGATTGGCGCCGCGGGCGTGAGGAAATCCGCATACCAGGCCGGCGCGTCGTCGCCGTGCGGGCTGCCGGCACATTTCACGGTCAGCGGGCACGCGTTCTCGCGGTACAGGTAGTCGCCGACGTGCACGACGAGATCCGGATGCGCGGCGGCGATCGAGCGCGCCGTCAGCGGGAACGGCCACTCGTTCGGGTCGTTGCACGCCTGCGCGGCGAGCTTGCTGATCCGGCACCCGGTGTCGCCGAGCACGACGAACGTGCGCGGATCGCGGGCCGGCTTCGGAAGATCGCGATCACCGATACGGATCCGCTTCGCGTCCGCGGCGATCCCCGCTTCGCACACGAGGTCGTCGAACGCGGGCTCTCGCCCCGCTCGCTGCGCCATGCGCACGGTGCGGCCGTCCACCCCGAGCGTCGGGCACGCCGAGTCGCTCACGACCGCCCGCGCGTGCGGCGCGCCGTCGGCCCCGTATTGCAGCCACGCGGCGAGGATCGCGGCGAGCACCATCGCGCGGCCTCGTTACAGCGCTTTCACCCCGGCGACGACGCCGTCGATCGACTTCTTCGCGTCGCCGAAGAGCATCACGGTCTTCGGGTCGTCGTAGAGCGGGTTGTCGATCCCGGCGAAGCCGGAGGCCATCGAGCGCTTGAGGACGACGACGTTGTTCGCCTTGTCGACGTTGAGGATCGGCATCCCGTAGATCGGGCTGTTCTTGTCCTCGCGCGCCGCCGGGTTCGTCACGTCGTTCGCACCGACGACCAGCGCGACGTCGGCGCGCTCGAACTCCGGATTGATGTCGTCCATGTCGTAGAGCGAGTCGTACGGAACGTTCGCCTCCGCGAGCAGGACGTTCATGTGGCCCGGCATCCGGCCCGCGACCGGATGGATCGCGTACTTGACCTCGACGCCTTTCTTCTCGAGCTGGTCGGCGAGTTCTCGGATCGAGTGCTGCGCCTGCGCGACCGCCATCCCGTAGCCGGGGACGACGATCACCTCGTTCGCGTACGAGAGCATCGCCGCGACGTCGTCGGCGCTCACCGAGCGGACGTTGTGGCCGCCGGTCGCGCCGCCGCCCGCGCCGCTCGCCTTGACCGCGCCGAACGCGCCGAAGAGCACGTTGGTGATCGAACGGTTCATCGCTTTGCCCATCAGCACGGTGAGCAGCGTCCCCGACGCGCCGACCAGCGCGCCGCTGATGATCAGCACGTTGTTGCCGAGCACGAACCCGGTCGACGCCGCCGCGAGCCCGGTGAACGAGTTCAGCAGCGAGATCACGACCGGCATGTCCGCGCCGCCGATCGGCAGCACGAACAGCACGCCGAGCACCACCGCGCAGCCCAGCGCGATCCAGAACCACTCGAGCATCGGCTGCACGCCGGCGATGACGAGCCCCCAGCAGACGAGGATCACGAGCAAGATCAGCGCGTTGACAACCTGCTGCCCGAAGTACGTGATCGGCCGCCCGGTCGTCACCTCTTGCAGCTTGAGGAATGCGACGATCGAGCCGGAGAACGAGAGCGCGCCGATCACCGCCGACAGAACGCTGGTGAAGGTGATGTCGTAACCGATCACGCCGCCGGCGTTCACCTGTTTGTAGAGCTCTCCGGCTGCGAC
>DATHLL010000284.1:0-11974 GCA_035488195.1 Candidatus Elarobacter sp.
GGATCCCGGGCTCGCGCGGTATTTCAAGGCGCAGAGCACGTACGCGCGCGCGGTCCTCGACGCGCTGCCCGGCCGCGCGGCGCTCGCCCAGCGCATCGCGCAGCTCGACAGCGCGACGGAGTCGCTCGGCGGCGTGCAGCCCGTCGGCGGAACGTACTTCTACGAGAAGCGCCCCGCCGGCGCGAACACGACGCGCCTGTACGCGCGCGCGATCGCGGGCGGACCGGAACGCCTCGTGTTCGATCCCGACCGCTTCGCGCGCGCGAAGAACCAGCACTACACCTTCGACTACTACTCGCCCTCGCCGAACGGCACGTACGTCGCGATCGGCACCTCGGAGGGCGGCTCCGAGAAGACGGTGCTGCACGTCGTGGAGACCCGCACCGGGAAGCTGCTCGCCGAGAACATCGACCGCGCCGTGGCGATCTCGCCGTCGTGGCGCGACGACGGGCGGTCGTTCTACTACTTCCGCACGCCGAAGCAGCGGGCGAACGCGCCGGAGAGCGAGCGCGACACCAAAGGCGTCGCGCGGCTGCACGTCCTGGGCCGCGATCCCGAGCGCGATCCGGCGGTGTTCGGCTACGGCGTGAGCCCGCGCATCCCGGTCGCGCCGGAGGACTTCTCCGTCGTGAGCGTCTCGCCGCGTACGCGCTGGGCGATCGCGATCCTCGCGCACGGCGTGCAGAACGAGGTCGCGGTCTACGCCGCGCCGGCCGCGAGCGTGACCGGTCCGCGCGCGCCGTGGCGGCGGATCGCCGGCTACGCCGACGACGTCACGACCGGCGTCGCGGTGAACGACACGCTCTACCTCAGCTCGCACAAGAACGCGCCGCGCCACCGCGTCCTCGCGCTCGACCTGCGCGCCGGGACGCTCGCGAGCGCGCGCGTCGCCGTCTCCGAGTCCTCGCGCGTGATCGAAGACCTCGTCCTCGCGGGCGACGGCATCTACCTGCGCGATCTCGAGGCCGGGCTCTCGAAGCTGCGCCGCCTGGCGCTGAACCGCGACGGATCGCCCGGCTCCACGACCGAGGTTCCGCTGCCGTACGCCGGCGCGGTCGGCGCGGTCGACAGCGATCCGATGATCGCCGGGGTGACGTATCCGCTGGAGTCGTGGACGGAGTCGCCGCGCTGGTACCGCACCGGCGCGAACATGGTGACGGTCGACACCGGCCTGCGCATGAAATCACCCGTCGACTACTCGGCGATCGCCTCGCAGGAAGTGCTCGCGACGAGCGCCGACGGCACCAAGGTCCCGCTCTCGATCGTGATGCGCAAGGACACGCAGCTCGACGGGAGCCATCCGACTTGGGTCGACGGCTACGGCGCCTACGGGATCGTGATCCGCCCCTCGTTCTCCGCGACCCGGCTGGCGTGGCTCGAGCGCGGCGGCGTCTACGCGGAATGCCACCCGCGCGGCGGCGGCGAGTACGGGGAGGATTGGCATTTCGGCGCGCACATCGCGACGAAGCAGCGCACGGTCGACGACTTCATCGCCTGCGCGAAGTATCTCATCGACAGCCAGTACACGCAGTCCGCGAAGCTGGCCGGGAGCGGGACGAGTGCGGGCGGCGTGACGATCGGCAACGCGATCGTCCAGCAGCCGCAGCTCTTCGCCGCCGCGCTCGACGTCGTCGGCGACACGAACGCCGTCCGCGACGAGTTCGCCGAAGGCGGACCCGCGAACATCCCCGAGTTCGGCACGATCGCGAACAAGACGGGCTGGGACGCGCTCTACGCGACCGACGCGTACCTGCACGTCAAGGACGGCACGCCGTACCCCGCCGTCCTCGCGATCACCGGCGCGAACGACCCGCGCGTCGCGCCGTGGATCGTCGCGAAGTTCGCGGCGCGCCTGCAAGCCGCGAGCACCAGCGGCAAGCCGGTGCTGTTGCGCGTCGACTACGACGCCGGCCACGGCTATCTCGGCAGCTCGCGCGCGCAAGCCCAGGCGCTCGCGACCGACGAGCTCGCGTTCCTGTTCTGGCAGCTCGGCGACCCGGCGTTCGCACCGCGCTGACGCCGGCCGCCGCGGGCGCGCCGCTCAGCGCGGCAGCGGCTCGAAGTGCAGCGTCGCGCGGCGGTAGTCGAGGACGAGCGCGAAACGGCGGAGGACCTGCTCGCCGACGTTCGCGGCGATCGTCGGATCGGCTTCGACGCCGGCGTGCGCGTCGGTCAGCAGCACGTTCACGTCGGGGACGGTGAGATCGCCGAGGCGCAGCTCGTTCGCGTGCGCGAAGTACGCGTGCACCGGGCCGCCGACGCCGCTGATCGGGTACCCGCCCGCCTCGGCGTGATACTTCGCCCGCAAATCGTGCGCGAGGACGAACGGCGTGTTGACGTCGACGGAGCTCGCGCTCCCGGTGTCGAGCGTCATCGCGCCGGGGATGCCGTCGATCGCGCCGTCGACCTGCGGCTGCCGGTCGGCGAAGACCATCGGCACCGCGACGCCGCCCGGCGCGAGCGCGCGCGCGTCCTGCGCGAGCTCGAGCCGTTCGTGCGCCGGGTCGAGACGCGCGGCGAAGCGCGCGAGCAGCTCGTAGCCGACGATCCCGTCGACCGGGCCGGCCGGTCCAAGCTCGAGCACGAGGAACGGCTGATCGCGCATCTCCGCGGCGCCGGCGCGCACGCTGCGCGCGCTCGCGAAGCGGATCTTCGCCAGACCCGCGCCCGCGCCGCCGACCGTCCCTTCGCCGACGAGGTCCAAGCCCGCGCGGCGCGCGGCCTCGGGCGTGATCACGTTCTGGCCGCCGGTGTCGAGCAAGAACCGCAGCGGCACGCCGTTCACCGAGACCGGGATCAGCGGCAGATCGGCGCGGCCCAGCAGCGTCACGGACGTCACGCCGCGCAGCGTCGCGTCGCGCGGCTCCGGCGGCGGCGCGAACGCGCCGGCGGCGACGGCGCGCGGCGTCTCGACGCCGTCCGTGCGCGCGCTCCACACGCCGTTGTCCGAAGTGTCCGCGATCGCGGCCGGCACGTCGAACCCGCTCGCCGCGCGATACTCCGCGAACGTCGTGCGCTCCGTCGAATGGCCGATGTGCCGCACGACGCTCGTCACCTCGCCGGCCGCGTCCGCCGTCACGTCGGGCGGCCGCGACGGGTGCTCGCGCGCCATCGCGCCGGCGTCGGGCGCGAGCACTTGCGACCACGTCACGATGGCGGCGCGCTCGTCGGCGTTCCCTTCGACGCGCGGCATCCCGGTCGCGTCGGCGCGCCACGCGCGCGTCCCGTCCCAGCCTTCACGCTCGGAGACCGGCCCCGCGTCGAACCGGCGCACGTACCGCCCGGTCGCGCGGTCGACGAGGATCTCGCCGCGCCCGGCGATCCCGTACGCCGTCACGTCCAGCTTCAGCCGCACGTAGCGCGCCGCGCGCGCGCCGTCGCCCGCCGCACGGATCACCGACGGCGCAGCACCCGCGGCGGCGGCGACGGAGCCGAGATTTCTTTCCCCGCCCGCACCCAGCGCGCGGAACATATGTTCGTGGACCGGCGGGGGGATCGCCCGAAAAACTGAGACCGCGTTCGCGTGCGGTAGAGGTGCGGCGAGTGCGAACGCGGCCGTGACGGCCATGAAGATCGTCACGGTCGCTCTGTTACGAGAAAATCGTCAGCGTCCCCGCCGGTTCCGGCGAAATTTCGGGTCGCCGAAGCCGTGCTGCGCCGCACGGGGCTGGTGGACGTTCGTCGTGGGCACCTGCTCCGGGAGCGCCGGGACTTTGCTGCGGTCGATGCGGCGGCCGACGGCTTTCTCGATGTCGCGGAAGAGATGCTCTTCCTCACGCGAGACGAACGTGATCGCATCGCCCGTCGCCTCGGCGCGCGCCGTGCGGCCGACGCGGTGGATGTAGTCTTCCGGGACCATCGGCACGTCGAAGTTCACGACGTGGCCGAGATCCGCGATGTCGATCCCGCGCGCCGCGACGTCGGTCGCGACCAGCACCCGCAGCTTGCCGCGCTTGAAGTCGGCGAGCGCGCGCGTCCGCTGCGCCTGCGAGCGGTCGCCGTGGATCCGCTCGGCGCGGACGTCGTGCTTCTCGAGCGCGAGCGCGAGCCGGTTGGCGCGCGCCTTCGTCCGCGTGAACGCGATCGCGGTGTAGATCGCGTTGTCCTTGAGCAGCTCGACGAGCAGATCGGTCTTGCGCTGCTGCTCGATCGCGTAGGCCGTGTGCGTGATCCCCTCGGCGGTCGTCGCGTTCGACTGCGGGACCATCTCGACGCGCACCGGATCGTGCAGCAGATCGCGCGTGAGCTTCTGCACCTCGGGCGCGATCGTCGCGGAGAAGAGCAGCGTCTGGCGCCGCGCGGGGAGCTGCGCGGCGATCCGCTTCACCGCCGGGAGGAAGCCCATGTCCAGCATGCGGTCCGCCTCGTCCAGGACGAGCACGGAGACGTCGCCGAGCCGCGCCGCGCGCTGCCCGATCAAGTCGATCAGACGCCCCGGCGTCGCGACGACGATCTCGGTTCCGCCCGCGAACGCCGCACGCTGCCCGCCGAAGCCGACGCCGCCGTAGATCGCGGCGACGCGCAGGTTGGTGCCTTTCGCGAGCTCGGTCAGGTGCGCCGCGATCTGCGCGGCGAGCTCGCGCGTCGGCGCGAGGATCAGCGCGTGCGTCTGCCGGCGCGGCAGCGCCGCGAGCCGCTCGAGCAGCGGGAGGCCGAACGCGGCGGTCTTGCCGGTCCCGGTCTGCGCGCTGGCGAGCACGTCCTTGCCGGCGAGCGCGGGCGGGATCGCCGCGGCCTGCACCGGCGTGGGGGTGGTGAAGCCGAGCTCGCGCACGGCACGAAGGGACGCCGGGCCGAGGCCCAGCGCGTCAAAAGTCGGTTGCATCGATTCTTTCGAGACGAAGCGCGCGAGGTCGATCGTCGGATGTTCGAAAGATCGCGCAAGTGGGGTGGCCGCCTCTGGGGCGACTTCTCATTCTATCATATCGGCGGTATCGCGTCGACCCGCGCGGTGCACGACGTTTGTCGCACACCGCGCGGATCTCGGCGAGCAGGCACCCGTTACGCCAAGCGGCGGCGGCGCGCCTCGTCGAGCAGCTCCGCTCGGGTCGAGACCCCAAACGCCTGCAGCACGGTCGCAATCTGGTTCTGGATCGTGAACATGCTTCGGCTGAAGCGGCGCGAGAGCTCGGGAACGTCGGAGCCGCTCCAGAGCGCGCGCGCGATCTGCCGCTGCAGCGGAGAGAGCTGCGCCGGCATCGCGTCCTCGCGTGCGAGCGCGTTCTCCGGCAGCGTCGCGAGCGGACAGTCCGGATAGGCGGCCGCGTGGCGGATCCCCGCCGCGCTCCACCGCTCCTCGCCGGTCAGCTCGGCGAGCGCCGTCGCCGCCAGTGAAGCCCGATAGCGGTACGAGGCGGCGTCGAAGATCCGGTACGCCTCCTCCAGAGCGGCGACCGCCGCTCCTTTCCGCCCGAGCGTCTGCTCGATGCGTCCCTCCGCGTACCTCCGAAACGCGATCGCGCGGCGGTCGTCCTTGAGGCCGCTGCCGGGATCGAGGTTCTCGGTACCGAGCCGGGAGTACATCGCCGCGTACCGCTGCGCGCGCGGCGCGTCGGTCGGCGCATGGAGGACGGCGAACATCACGAGGAGCTGCCGCTCCTCGTCGAACGTCGAGCCCCACGCGATGTCGTACGCGAGCGCGTCGGCCTGCGCGAGCTCTTCCGCGGCCCAGAACTCGTTTCCGGAGAAACGAGCGACCGAGGCGCGGTCGAGATGCGCGAGAACCCGCCATACCAGCGTCGGGGCGAGCGAACGGGCGTCTTTGAACGTCCACTGGGCTTCCCCGGCCCGCCCGCGCATGAAGGCATCCCAGCCGAACGCGCGAGCGGTGGTGTAGCGAAGCTTGCCGACGTCGGGCGTCCAAGCGATCGCGTCGGCGGCGCGCCGCGCATCGGCGACCGCGTCGCCGTCGGCCGTCTCGAAGCCGGCTTGCGCGAGCGCATGGATCGACGCGGCGAGCGTGGCGACGTCGGCGGGCTCGGCCGTCGGCGCCGTGGCGAACGCGACGGCACGACCGAGATCGGTCTTATGCGCCGCATAGTCGCCGTTCGCCGCGTGCATCCATGCGCGGTACGCGTAGGCCGCCGAGGCGATGCTGGGATCGGGATGGGCGATCGCGATCTCCGCTTCCGGAGCGGCGGGGTCGCAGTCGCGACGGATCCACCGCATCCGCAGATCGTGAAACGCCATCGTCGCCGCCCCGTTCGGAGCGGCGTCCGCCAACGCGCGCGCCTCCGCATAGCGGGACTCCGCCTGCGCGTAGGCGCGCACGTTCGCGTGCGCTTTTCCGAATTGTACCGCGAGCTCGAACCGCTGCGCGGGCGACGAGACGAGGTCCTCGACCGTGGTCAGGTAACTCACCGCACCCACCGAGTCGCGGCGGCCGATCGTCTCGGCCTTGAGGATAACGGCCGGTTCGGCGAACTCCGCCGGCCAGTCTTCACACCCGTTCAGGAGCTCCAGTGCGGCGTCGTACAACGCTGCACGCAAGGCGACGCGCGCGTCGCGGAGCGAGTCAGCGACGTTCACAACGCCCGGGGTCGTGTCCGTCATCTGCAGCTCCTGCGTCAGTCGCGCAGCGCGTTGAGCGATACCTGGCTGTCCGGCCCGAGAACGACCAGCGTCGACGGGCCGGCGCCGTCGTCGGCGCCCGTCGCGGTCACGGTCACGCCCGCATTGGTCGTGAACGTGTTCGCCACGGAGATCGTGTATTCGCCCGGGTTGATGCCGCGGATGTGGTAGGTCCCGTCCGCCGCGGTCGGTGCGGTGTTGGCGATCTTCCCGCTCGCGTCGGTCGCGATGACGGTCGCGTTCGCGACCGGCCCGCCGGCCGCGTTGACGACGCTGCCGCTGATCGTGGGCGAGCTGATCCCGCCGGCGACCGTCGGCGTCACGAAGACCACGCCGTCGGAGAGATTCGCCGACTGGAAGACGTTGAAGTCGAGTGTCGCGGTGAGCGACTCTCCGCCGCTGCCGCTCACGCTGAGCGGAACGGTGACCGCCTCGACCGTCTGCGTCGGATCCCACCACGGGTGGTCGGGATCGGAGAAGACGACCGGGTAGGTCGTTCCGTTGTAGGTCACCGTCGTGGTCGCCGGGTCGAGCAGCAGTTGCACGGACGGATAGGTTCCGGCCGGGAGCATGCCGTCGCCGAGCACGAGCGCCGAGCTCTGCAGGTCGAGCAGGTTCACCACCTGGGGCGAGGCGTTGGCGATGAGCTGCCACGAGTCGCCGTTGGTGTCGATCGCGTCGACGCCGAGGATGCCGGCATTGAACTTCGCGTTCGATGCCGTCGCCCCGATGAGCGGCGCGTCGAAGAGGTTGAGGGTGAGCCGGAGCAACGGCGGCGAGCCGACGATGTCGTGCGTCGTGCGTATCTGGCTCTTGAGGTGACGGACATGAGCTTGGCTCGTGACCGATTTGCCGGGGACGGCCGGCGCGGTGCCGTGCGAACCCCCGCACGCGCTCAAAGCGAGCGCCGCGAGGACGGCTGCCGAGAGGGATCGTTTCATCCTTGAGACTCCGAACGGAAACGGCGGCGTTTCGAGAACGCCGAGAACTCAAACATGAGCCCGCCGGCCGATGAAACCATCGTCCGGACGTACCGTGGGTGCGCCCTACTCCGCCGGCGGCGGGCGCATACCGCCGAGGCTCTCCTTGCCCGAATGTGCCGGGGCTCACGCGGTCGCGAGCGTAAAGATGATCCGACAAACCGGATGTGCGATTCGTCGACGCGTAGACGCTCCGTAGACGCTCCCGCGCTACGCTCTCGTCACCACCCCCGCCCGATTGGAGCACCACCGTGACGAAGAGCCTCTACACCTCGATGCTGTCGATGCGGACGCGAACCGCGTTCCCGCGCGACTGGCGCCGCGTCGACGGCGACACCCTGCAGCGCATCATCGCCGAGCTGGACCGCGGCCGCGCCTTCGCCGACCGCGCCGCCCGCCGCCGCTAAGCCTCGGGGGCTCGCGGCGGGCGGTCAGCGCCCGCCCGAGACGTCCAGGATCGCGCCGGTGACGTACGACGCCGCCGGCGAGAGCAGCCACAGCACGGCCGCCGCGACCTCGTCCGGCGTCCCGATGCGGCCCATCGGGATCTGCGGCGTGATGCGCGCGACGCGCTCGGGACGCCCGGCGCGCGCGTGGATCTCGGTGTCGATCAGCCCGGGCGCGACGGCGTTCACGCGGATCCCCTCGCGCGCGACCTCCTTCGCGAGTCCGCGCGTCATCGTGTCGACCGCCGCCTTCGAGGCGGCGTAGTGGACGTACTCGTTCGGCGAGCCGATCCCGGCCGCGCGCGACGAGACGACGACGATCGCGCCGCCGGCGCCGCCGCGCTCGGTCGACATCCGCCGCACCGCCTCGCGCGCGCACAGGAACGCGCCGACGACGTTGACCGCCATGACGCGCTCGACGTTCGCGGCCGTCAATTCGTCGACGCGCGTGAACGCGCCGGTGATCCCGGCGTTGACGACCAGCGCGTCGAGCCGCCCGAACTGGTCGTCGACGGCCTCGAAGACGCGCAGCACGTCGGCCTCGTGCGCGACGTCCGCCTGGACGACGACCGCGCGGCGCCCGGTGCCGTTGACCTCGGCCGCGACGCGCTCCGCCGAGTTCCGGTCGTCGGCGTACGTCAGCGCGATCTCGTAACCCGCCGCCGCCGCGCCGCGCACGACGGAGGTCCCGATCCCGCGGCTCCCGCCGGTGACGAGCAGGACGGGACCGTTCGCGTGCGGCTCGTCCATCAGGCGCTCACTTCGCGACCGCGTCGACGTAGGCGATCTTGCGGCCGAGCGACTCGAGGACGTGCGTCCAGGTGTAGCGCGCGGCCGTCTCGGCGCCGTGGCGGCGCAGCGCGTCGGCGAGCTCGCCGTCCTCGAACAGCGCGCAGAGGTAGGTCGCGAGCTCGCGGCCGTCGCCGGTGTCGCAGACGATCGCGTTGACGAACGGTTCGGCGTACTCTTCGCCGGTCGCGCCGCAGACGACGACGCCGCCCGCCGCCATCACCTCGAGGCCGACCAGCCCGAACGGCTCCTTCCCGCTGTTCGCCAGCGTGACGTCGGCGGCGGCGTAGAGCGCGTAGAGCGTCGACTCGTCGAGGAACGCGCGCAGGTGCACGACCGGCGCCTCGGTCCCGGCGAGCCGCCGCGCGAGCTCGTGGTAATCGCTGCCCTCGACGTCGAGCCGCTCGACGACGAGCCCGCGCTCGCGCGCGCGGCCGAAGACGACGTCGCCGTACGGCTCTTTCCCGCCGCGCACGATCAGCCGCGCGTCGACGCCGGCGGCGCGCACCTCGGCGAGCGCGTCGATCGCCTGGAGCCAGTTCTTGTCCGGGTCGAAGCGGCCGACTTTCACGCAGGTCGGCTTCGCGCCGAACGCCTCACGCAGCACGAACGTCTGCTTCGGATCGGCGCCGTCGAGCAGCGCCTCGTCGATCCCGTTCGGGATGACGAGCGCCGCCACGCCCCACTGCGCGAGCTCGAACTTCATGTACTTGCTGACCGCGGTCACCGCGGCGGCGCGCGTCAGCGTCGGCCAGTGGATCTGGGCGAAGCCGTAGGTGTTGTTGGCGTTCCACATCAGCGTGAGCGCGCTGCGGACGCCGCGCTCGCGCGCGGTGCGGTCGATCGCGATCGCGACGTTCGCGGTCTGCCACTCCTCGCAGATCACGAGCACCCGCTCGCCGCGCTCGCGCGCCGGCGCGACGAGCTCGTCGACGATCCACGGCGGCAGGCTCGTCTCCCAGTCGTGCACCTTCGCGGGCTCGCCGTCGTACGCGTTGCGCGGGTGCTGGCGCGAGACGTGCTGCGACCAGCGCCGCAGCGTCACGCCGGGATCGCTCGCTTCGACCGGCTCCGCGTTCGGATCGCCGACGAAGAAGAGCTGGACGTCGTGCCCGGCGGCGCCGAGCGCACGCGCGAGCTGCGTGACGCGCGTCCCGAGACCGCCGATCGACGCGTACCGGTCGGGCCCCTCGAACGAGAGGATCGCGACGTGACGGGGGATCATCCGGCCTCCTACGCGAGAACTGCGGCGAATACTGCCGCGTCCACGTTACCCCCGGAGAGGACCGCCGCCACGCGCTTGCCGCGCAGCCGCTCGCGCTCGGCCGCCACGGCCGCGACCCCGGCGGCGCCCGCTCCCTCGGCGACGTTGTGCGTATCGGTGAAGATCCAGCGCATCGCTTCGCGGATCGCCTCGTCGGAGACCGTGACGATGCGCGCGGCACCGGCACGGATCACCTCGAGCGCCGCGAGGTCGGGGACGCGCACCGCCATCCCGTCGGCGATCGAGTCGGCGGGCGGCGTCTCGACGCGCTCGCCGCGCGCGTACGAGAGCGCGTACGCCGGAAAGCGGTCCGACGTGACGCCGACGACCTCCGTGTCGAGGCCGAGCAGGTCGCGGACGGCGATGACGCCGCTGATCCCGGAGCCGAGCCCGATCGGGACGTAGACCGCGTCGAAGGCTTCGGCGGCGAACAGCTCGCGCGCGTAGGTCGCGACGCCGACCACGAGATCGCGGTGATACGAGGGCACGAACTCCGCGCTCGCGTCCGAGGCGACGAGCGCCGCGGCGTGCGCCTTCGCCTCGTCGAAGTCGCGCCCGTGCACGACCAGCTCGGCGCCGAGCGCGCGCATCGCCGCGTTCTTCTCCGGCGAGTTGCCTTCCGGCACCACGATCGTCGCGCGCAGTCCGGCGCGCGACGCGGCGAACGCGATGCTCTGGCCGTGGTTCCCGCGCGTCGCGCTCACCAGCCGCGTGACGTGCGGCGCACGCCGCCGCAGCGCATCGACGTACGTCAGCCCGCCGCGCACCTTGAACGCGCCGAGCGGCGTGTGGTTCTCGTGCTTGAGCCACAGCTCGACCCCGGTCCGCTCGCACAGCAGCGGCCAGCGATACGCCGGCGTTTGCGGCACGACGTCGCGAAGCAGCACGGCGGCGCCGTCGATCTCCGCGAGCGTCAGACCGAGCGCCGCCCCCATGTCATGCAGAGCCTGTCGAAGCGTGAGCCGCAAGGCACGATGTTGCCGCTGGCTCACCCTTCATCCGGTCGCGAGTTGGCGCAGCACGTACTGCAAGATCCCGCCGTGGCGATAGTATTCCGCTTCGTCGGGCGTGTCGATGCGCACCAGCGCGTCGAACTCGATCACTTTCTCCGGCTTCGGCGCGGCGGGCTTCAGGCCGGTGAACCAGTCTTTCTCCGGCGCGCTCGCTTTCACGCGGACGGTCATTCCCGGCTCGAGCTTCGCGGCGACGCCTTCGATGGAATACGTCTCCTCGCCGGTGAGGCCGAGCGACTCGCGCGTCGCGCCGTTCACGTACTGCAGGGGCAGGATCCCCATCCCGATCAGGTTCGAGCGGTGGATGCGCTCGAACGACTCGGCGATCACCGCCTTGATCCCGAGCAGGTACGGGCCTTTCGCCGCCCAGTCGCGCGAAGAGCCGCTGCCGTACTCCTTGCCGGCGAGGACGATCAGGGACGTCCCGTCGGCGCGGTACTTCTCGCTCGCCTCGAAGATCGACGTCTGCTCGTTCGAGGGCAGATACCGCGTCACGCCGCCCTCGACGCCGGGGACGAGCGCGTTGCGCAGCCGGATGTTCGCGAACGTCCCGCGCACCATCACCTCGTGGTTCCCGCGCCGCGCGCCGTACGAGTTGAAGTCCGCCGGCTGCACGCCTTTCGCGATCAGGTACTTCGCGGCCGGCGAGGTCTTCGAGATGTTGCCGGCCGGCGAGATGTGGTCGGTCGTCACCGAGTCGCCGAGGACCGCGAGCACGCGCGCCCCCGTGATGTCCGGAACCGTCGCCGGCGCCTGCGCCGGCATCCCGTCGAAGTACGGCGGGCGCTTCACGTACTCGCTGTTCGGATCCCACGCGTAGCGCTCGCCGGCGGGGACGTCCATCGACGACCAGCGCCGGTCGCCAGCGAAGACGTCGGCGTAGCGCGCGCGGAACATCGCCTCGTTCAGCGC
>DATHLL010000285.1:0-5694 GCA_035488195.1 Candidatus Elarobacter sp.
ACGGCGAGGCGGCACGCGTCCCGGCCGGCGGTTTCGAGGCATCGGTGTACTTCCCGGTCAAGATCCCCATCGCGAGCGGCGACCAGACGACGTTGCCGAGCCCGTACTCGCGGCAGGCCGGGAAGACGCGCTGCTCGACGCGCCGCCACAGCGCGCTGTACTGCGGCTGGTTCGAGACCGGCTCGGCCCAGCCGCGCGCCCGCGCGAGGTTCACCGCCGCGCCGATCTGATCGGCGTTCCACTCGCTCACGCCCCAGTACAGGATCTTGCCGGCGCGCACGAGGTCGTCCATCGCGCGCACCGTCTCCTCGAGCGGCGTGGTCGCGTCGTAGCGGTGGCACTGGTAGAGGTCCACGTAGTCGACCTGCAGCCGCTTCAGCGAGAGGTCGATCTGCTCGCGGACGTGCTTGCGCGAGAGACCGCGGTCGTTCGGGCCGTTCCCCATCGGGAAGTAGACCTTCGTCGCGAGCACGATCTGCTCGCGCGGGAACTCGCGGATCGTGCGCCCGACGACCTCTTCGGCGCGCCCGCGCGCATAGACGTTCGCGGTGTCGAAGAACGTGACGCCGAGCTCGTACGCGCGGCGCATGCACGCGCGCGCCGCGTCCTCCTCGACGCTCCCTCCGTAGGTGAGCCACGAGCCGAGCCCGACCGACGACAGCTTGACGCCCCAGCGCCCGAGATTCCGGTACCGCACCGACGGCTCGTACCCATTCAGCTCGCGCGCTCCTTTCGGAGCCGGAGTATGTGGGAACGAACCGGGCATGAACGATCGGGACGAGCGGCCGGCGGACGTCCTCGCGGACGCGCACGAGCAAGACGGGGACGTGCCGGGCGACGAACTTGGCGGCGGCCTCGGCAACTCCGAGACCGGGGGAGCGAACGACGGATGACGGGCGGCGGTGACCTCGACGAGATCGAGGACGAAGACTCGGACGTGATGGACGACGACGACGACGACGCCGGCGATCTCGACGTGCCGGACGACGACATCGACCTGAACCTGAACGAGAACGATCCCGATCCCACCGCGGGCGCCTCGGACGTCGGCGGCGTCCCGGGCGGGGTGGAACCCGAGGGCCCGACCGGTAGCTGAGGCGGCGGCCCGTGACGCGGTCGTCGTGGTGAACCGCCACTCGCGGCAAACCATGCACGAGCTGCGGCGGATCCACGAGCTGCTCCACACGAACGGCGTGCGGGTCGCCGCGTTCCACGTCGTCGCGAATCACGCGGAGCTCGCGCGCTGCGCGCGCCGCGCGGCGAAGTCCGGCGCGCCGGTCGTCGTCGCGGGCGGCGGCGACGGGACCATGGCGCACGCGGTCGACGCGCTCGCGCACCGCGAGACGATCCTCGGCGTCCTCCCGCTCGGGACCGGGAACAGCTTCGCGCGCTCGCTCGGCCTCGACCCGCACGATCTCGGCGCGGCGGTGCGCACGATCGCCGGCGGGAACGTCGAGCGGATCGATCTCGGGCGCGTCAACGGCACGTACTTCGCGAACTTCGCGACGATCGGGATCTCCTCCGAGATCGCCGGCGCGACGCCTTCGCGCGTGAAGAGCTGGAGCGGCCCGCTGGCGTACGCGCTCGCCGCGATCCGCCCGCTCCTCACGCACCGCGCGTTCCGCGCGCGCATCCGCTGGAAAGGCGGGCGGCTCGACGTCCGCACCCAAGACGTCATCGTCGCGAACGGTCGGTTCTTCGGCACGGCGCCCGTCACGCCGGACGCGACGCTCACCGACGGGCGGCTCGCGCTCTTCACCACCGAAGACGCCTCGCGCGCCGGCGCGCTGCGGACGTACCTCGCGTTCGGCGCGCACGCGCAGGACGCGCTGCGCCACGCGCACGTCGTGACCGCGAAGCGCTTCACGATCCGCACGCGCGCGCGGCAGACGATCAGCATCGACGGCGCGCTGCTCGAGCGGACCCCGGCGCGCTTTCGGGTCGCGCGCGAAGCGCTGCGCGTCTTCGTTCCGGAACACGGCGTTGCGAGCCCTTAGCGTCACCGAGTCACGGCTCTGGCTGGCGGCGTTCGCCTGCGCGCTCGCGGCGTTCGCGCTCGGCGCGCTGGTGGCGAACCGCGAGCCGAGCCGGCTCGACGTCGCCGCGCAATCGCTGCGCGGCGGCGCCGTCCCGCTCGCGCTGTTCTTCACCGCCCTCGGCCGCTGGCCGGTGCTGATCGGGCTCGGCGTCGTCGCCTTCGGCGCGGCGATGGTCCTGCGCGCCGGCGCGCCCGCGGTGACGGTGCTGCTCGGCGCTCAGGTCGTCTCGCAAGCGGTGAACGCGCTCGCGAAGCCGGTCTTCCATCGCGCGCGGCCGAGCGGAGAGCTGGGGATCAAGGAGACGGATCTCTCGTTCCCGAGCGGCCACTCCGTGACGGCGGTCGTCTTCTTCGCCGGCTTCGCGATCCTCGCGTGGCACGCGCCGCTGCCGCGCCCGCTCGCGGCCGTGCTGTGCGCGGGGCTCCTCGCATGCGCGGTCGCGATCCCGTGGTCCCGGCTGGCGCTCGGAGCGCACTATCTCACCGACGTGATCGGCGGGCTGCTCCTCGGCGCGGCGTTCCTCTGCGCCGCGCTCGCGGTGCTGCTGCGCTTCGTTCCCGCGACCGCACCGTAGCGCGTTCGTCAGCCGAGTTCGATCAGCTCGATCAGCTTCGGATACACCAGCTCGGTGCGCGCTTGCGGGATCGCGGGCTCGATGACGTCGTGGATGTGCGGCAGGCCGTGCAGCGCGACGCGCTCGACGGCGACCCCGAAGTGCCGCAGCGCCTCGAAGCGGCGCATCGCGTGCGCGTTGTTCACGACCGGCTCGTGATCGTTGAGCACGAGATACGCGCGCCGCGCGGACGCCGCCGGATCGCGGGGCGTGCGGTCGATCTCGGTCGAGAGGCGCAGCGACTCGCCGAGCGCGCGCGTCGAGAAGCGCGGGTAGCCGTGCGAGGGCGGCTGCTTCTCCTTCGCTCGCGGGTCCCACCACGAGAACCGGTTCGGCGCCGCGCAGAGCAGCGCGCCGAGCGCGTCGTTCGCGCCCGCCGGCACTTCGCGCAAGCCGCAGAACGGCGCGATCGCGATCGCGGTGTCGATCCGCACCCGCGCGGCGAGCCAGCCGGCGAGCACCGCGCCGACCGAGATGCCGGCGACGACGACGCGCCGCCCGCACAGCGCGGCGACGACAACCGCCTGCAGCGCGGCGCCTTCGAGATCGCCGCGGCGCAGCTTGCCGATCGCGTCGGTCATCCGGTCGCCGTAGCCGTGATACGGCATCCGCGGGACGACGACCGAGTGCCCGCGCGCGAAGAGCTGCGGCGCGAGACGGTCGTACTGCGGCGGGCTGTTCGTCAAGCCGTGGAGCAGGACGACGGCGACGTCCGCGACGCCCTCGCCGAGCCACCAGCGCGTCGGGTACGCGATCTCCGGATCGGCGCGCTCCTGCGCGGCGATCGCGTCGAGCAGCTCGCGCGCCTTCGCGAGGCGGTCGCGGATCACGCGCGCGGGACGCCGCGCATGACGATGCTCTCGATCCAGCGCAGCGGGCGGGTGTTCCACGGATCGTGCCGCACGAGCGGATCGACCAGGATCACGTCGAGCCCCGCGAGCTTCGCGCCGAGCACGTCGGTGAAGAGCTGGTCGCCGATCACGACCGCTTCGCGCGGTTCGAGCTCGAGCACCTTGAGCGCGCGGCGGAACCCGTGCGGGAGCGGCTTGCGCGCGCGCGGGATGCACGGCACGCCGAGGTCCTTCGCGACGCCCGCGGCCCACGGCGTCCCGTTGTTGGTGAGCACGAGCACGTTGACCCCGGCGCGCTTCGCGCGCGCGACCCAGAGCACGTCCTCTTCGAGCGGGACGAGCGCGTGGTAGCCGACCAGCGTGTTGTCGAGGTCGACGATCGCGCCGCGGATCCCGCGCTCGCGCAGCTCGTCGGGGTCGATCTGGTTGATCGCCTTCGCGTAGAGCTTCGGCCGGAAATAGCTCAGCATCAGCGGATCTTGTCCTTCTGCTGCGGCGGCACCAGCACGGTGACCGCGCGGTTCTCGATGGTGAACTCGGCGGGGAGACGCGTCACCGGCTCGCTGTCGGCGTCGACCTGATCCGTGCGGCCGTGCACCGAGCGCACGACGAAGCGCTTCCCGCGCACGGCGAGCGTGTCGGGCGCGTGCGGAAACCGGCGCAGCGCAACCGACACGAGGATTCCGAGCGTGTGCCACCAGTTGCGCACGTCGATCGAGTAGAGCCACAGCTCCCCGTCCTCGAGGCTGGCCTCCGGGTTCTCGACGACGCCGCCAAAGCGGTAGCTGTTCGCGACGGTGAGCTGCACCGCGCGCACCCTGCGCTTCGTGCCGTCTTCCGCCTCGATCTCGAGGTGCATCGCGCGCATCCAGCGCAGCGCGCGGAGCGTCGTGACCGGGATCGCGAGCATCCCGAGACGGCGCTTCACCTCGCCGGTCTGCAGCCGCGTGACGCGCGTCGAGA
The DNA here is from genome assembly GCA_035488195.1 of Candidatus Elarobacter sp. Classification (GTDB taxonomy): domain Bacteria; phylum Vulcanimicrobiota; class Vulcanimicrobiia; order Vulcanimicrobiales; family Vulcanimicrobiaceae; genus Vulcanimicrobium. Next base: position 4,467 of record DATHLL010000285.1, read on the forward strand.
GCCCGAGCGACGCTTCGTTGAAGTACGCGACGCCGTTGACGCGGCCGACGTCGAGCCGCAGCGGGACGCCCTCGTCGACGAGCGCCGCGACGTCGGCCGGCTCGTGCGGGACGCCGAGCGTCCGCGCCAGCTCGTTGAACGTGCCGAGCGGGAGGATCACCAGCGGCAGCTTCGAGGCGACGAGCCCGTCGATCGCGGTGAGGAGCGTGCCGTCGCCGCCGCCGACGACGACCGCGTCGACCTTCCCGGCGTGCGCGCGGATCGTCTCGGAGAGCTCGCCGGGCGGGATCTCCTCGGTGATCTCGACGACCTCGTGGCCGCGCGCGCGGAACGCCTCCGCCGCGCGGTCGCGCGCCTCGCGCCCGCGGCGGGCACGAGCGTTGACCGCGAGCAGAACGCGCTTTGCCACGGTCTGGCCTGTACCCCGGCCGGGCGGCGGCCGAATCCGGCGCGCCGAAGCGCCCGGGATGCCGAGGAAGCTCGAGATCGTCTGGGTCGACGCGTTCACGACGACGCCGCTGCACGGCAACGCGTGCGCGGTCGTCCTCGACGCGCGCGGCCTGGACGACGAAGCGATGCTCGCGATCGCGCGCGAGATCAACCTCTCCGAGACGAGCTTCGTCTTCCCCGGCGACGCAGACGCGGACGTCGTGGTGCGCTACTGGATGCCGGTCGGCGAGATCCCGCTAGCCGGCCACCCGACGATCGCGACCGTGCACGCGCTGCGCGAGACCGGCGCGCTGCCGCCCGGGCGCGACGTCGTGCGCGTCCGGATGCCGGCCGCGACCGTCCCGGTGACGATCGGCGAGGGCGTCTACGCGATGTCGCAGCCGCCGCCGCGGTTTCTCGGCACCGTGCCGCGCGCGGAGACGGCCGCGGCGCTGCGGCTGCGCGAGGACGACCTGTATCCCGGCACGACGCCGCAGACGGTCAGCACGGGGACGCCGCAACTGATGATCCCGCTCGCCTCGCGCGACGCGCTCGACCGCGCCGATCCCGACCGCCGGGCGCTCTTCCCGCGCGAGCGCGAGTGGCTCTCGGTGCACGTGTTCGCGCGCGGCGAGGGCGACGCGGCGCTGGTCGCGCGCCACTTCGCCGACGTCGGCGACGTGCTCGAAGACCCGTTCACCGGCTCGGCGACCGGCGCGATGGCCGGCTACTGCGCGCGCTACGGGATCGTGCGCGAGCGCGCGTACGCGGTGCGGCAGGGGATGCACGTCCACCGCCC
>DATHLL010000286.1:0-5577 GCA_035488195.1 Candidatus Elarobacter sp.
GAGGCCGCGCGGCGCGGCCTGACCGCGCGCGAACGTGCGCTCGTCGGCGCGTACCGCCGCGACGGCTTCGTCATCGTCGAGGACGCGCACATCCTCGACGGGCTCGACGTCGACGGCATCTGGGACCGGCTCGCGAGCCGATTCGCCGCGGACGGTTCGGGCCGCGTGCAGGATGCCTGGGCGACCGAACCCGCGGTGCGCGCGATCGCCGCGCATCCGGCGGTGATCGACGTGCTGCGGCTGTTGTACGGGCGCGAGCCGTATCCGTTCCAGACGCTGAACTTCTTGAACGGCACCGAGCAGCGCACGCACAGCGACTTCATTCACTTCTCGTCGATGCCGTCCGGTTTCATGTGCGGCGTGTGGACCGCGCTCGAAGACATCACGCTGCGCCAAGGTCCGCTGCACTACTATCCGAGTTCGCACCGCCTGCCGGAACTCGACTACGACGACCTCGGCGTGCCGCGCGTCGTCGGCGAACCGACGTGGAAAAACCCCAACACGCCGGTGTCGTACGTCGCCTACGAAGACCGCATCGCCGCCGTCGCGCAAGAGAACGGCTTCCGCCGCGAAGAGCTCGCGATCCGCCGCGGCACGTTCCTGATCTGGTCCGCGAACCTGCTCCACGGCGGCTCCCCGCGCGACGACCGCACACTTACGCGCAAAAGCCAGGTAACGCACTACTTCTTCGACGACACGATCCCGTACGTGCCGATGTTCTCCCATCGCCGCGACGGCGGCTACGCCATCCGCCGCCTCCGCGACGCCCGCACCGGCCGCTGGACGGTCCCATCCCTCGACGGCACACCCGTGGTCTTCCCCGAGCGCGGCGACGGGCTGCGGGGTATCCACTCGCTCGACGGGGCCGGCGGACGGATCGTCAGCACGGCGATGCGGCTCCACGGCCGGCTCCCGGTCTCGCCGCAGAACGCGGTCACCCTGACGGCGATCCAGGCGGTCCGCAAGCTCCTGCGGTAGGGTCATCCGGCCGCCTGGAGAACCCCGACCTCCCGTGTCGGATGCTCAGATTGCTGCTATTGATCGTGCTCGTGAGCGTTTGAACGCGCTCAAGGTGCGTCTTTGACGATGCCGGGAAGCGGCGCAGCGCGGCCGAGTTAGAGGCGCGCTCGCGGGCCGACGATTTCTGGGGCGATCCGGAGAAGGCGCGCGGAGTGATGAAGCGCATCTCCGACCTGCGCGCCGACGTCGAAGCGGTCGACGCCGTGCAAGCCGCGCTCGACGACGCGCACGAGATCCTCGAGGTGCTCGGCGACGAGGAGGGTGCGGAAGCGGAGGCCGACGCGATGATCGCGCGCGCCGTCGCGGCGCTCGACGAGTTGGAGATGGCGGCGAACTTCGACCGGCCGTACGACTCGCACGGCGCGATCGTGACGATTCGCGCAGGCGCGGGCGGGACCGATGCGGCCGACTGGACGCAGATGCTCGGGCGCATGTACTTGCGCTGGGCGGAGAACCACGGCTTCGAGAACCACGTCGTCGAGGAGTCGCCGGGCGACGAGGCCGGGCTGCGTTTGATCACGTTCATCATCCGCGGGAAGAACGCGTACGGGATGCTGGAGAGCGAGCGCGGCGTGCACCGGCTCGTGCGCATCTCGCCGTTCGACAACCAAGGACGGCGGCAGACGTCGTTCGCCGAGGTCGACGTCGTTCCGGAGATGGAAGAGGGCGATGCCGGCGACGTCGAGATCAAGCCGGAAGACCTCAAGGTCGAGACGTTCAAGGCGAGCGGCGCCGGCGGTCAGTACGTCAACAAGACGGAGTCCGCGATTCGTGTCTACCACCTGCCGACGGGGATCGTCGTCGCCTCGCAGCAGGAGCGCTCGCAGATGCAGAACCGCGACGTCGCGATGGGGATCCTGCGCGCGAAGCTCGTGCAGCGCGCGCGCGAGGAGCAGGAGGCGAAGCTCAACGAGCTGCGCGGCGACCGGATGGCGAACGAGTGGGGCTCGCAGATCCGCAACTACGTGCTGCACCCGTACCAGATGGTGAAGGACCTGCGCACGAACGTCGAGACCGGCAGCGCGCAAGCGGTGCTCGAAGGCGATCTCGACGGCTTCATCTGGCCGTACCTGCAGAACCGCAACCGGTTCGCGCCGGTCGCCGGCCGCGAAGCGGTGTAGGCGCGCGCGCATGAGCCGGATCGACGTGATCGTCGTCTGCTGGAACGACAAGGAGAAGATCGCGACCGCGCTGGACTCGGTGTTCGCGCTGAGCGAGGTGCAGGCCGATCCGGACTTCGCGAACGTCGTGGTCTCGGACAACGGCTCCGCGGACGGCTCGCGCGAGTTCATCGCGGAGCGCTACGGCGGCCGGGTCCGGATCGTCGAAAACGGCGCGAACCTCGGGTTCGCGGCGGCGTGCAACCGCGCGTTTGCGGCGACCTCGTCGGAGTACGTGTTCCTGCTGAACCCGGACGCCGAGCTGAAGGACGGCGCGCTGCGCGAGATCGTCGCGTTCATGGACGCGCATCCGGCGTGCGGGATCGCGGGCTCGCGGATCTACAACTACGACGGCAGCGTGCAGCAGTCGGTCGGGGAGTTCGACACCTGGGCCGGCGCGTTTCTGCGCTCGAGCGCGTGGGGCGAGCTGCCGCCGTTCCGGCGCTTCGCGAACGGCGCGGGCTTGCGCGATTTCCACTACGACCAGCCGCGAAAGGTCGATCTCGCGATCGGCGCCGCGCTCGCGATCCGGCGCGCGACGATCGAGCAGATCGGGCCGTTCGACGAGCGGTTCTTTCTCTACCACGAAGAGGTCGACTTCGCGAAGCGCGCCGCCGAGGCGGGCTGGGAGACGTGGTTCGTCCCGGCGAGCGAGGCGGTGCACGAGGGGATGGGCTCGGCGCGCGGCCAGTACAGCGTCGAGAAGCGCAAGCAGACCTCGCGCCGGAAGTACTGGATCAAGCACCACGGCCGGTTGTGGTACTACGCGCTGACCGGCGCGCTCGTCGGCCGCTACGCGCTCTACGCCGGAACCGCCGCCGGCGCGATCATGCTGGCGCGCAGGCTGATGCGTTGATGGCGCTCTCGGCCGACGCGGTGACCACGTTCTCGCGGATCGAGGGGTATCGCGTGGTCCGTTCGTTCGGCTACGCGTACGGTCAGGCGAGCCGGCCGCGCAATGTGATCAAGGCGACGTTCCGCAGCATCGGCGCGCTGATCGGCCTCGCGCCGGTGGAGTATCTCACCGACGCCGAGCGCGCGCGCGCCGAGTCGCTCGAGATGCTGCTGCGCAAGGCCGAAGGGATGGGCGCGAACGGCGTGATCGGGCTGCAGTTCCAAGCCTCCGAGGCGCCCGACGGCGCGACGCGCGTGCTCGCGTTCGGCGAGGCGGTGTTGCTCGATCCTTCGCCGGGGACGCTGCGCGCATGAGCCTGCAGGAGCGCGCACAGCGCCAGCGCGAGCTCGACCGCGCCGCGGCGGTCGTCGCGCAGTGCCGCAAGTGCGGGATCGGCGCGACGCGCCGCAACGCCGTCTACGGCGAGGGCGATCCGTGTGCGGCGCTGATGGTGGTCGGCGAGGGGCCGGGCGAGACCGAGGACAAGCTGGGCCGCCCGTTCGTCGGGCGCGCCGGCGAGCTGCTCGACAAGATGCTGCTCTCGATCGACCTGCCGCGCGAGGACGTGTTCATCTGCAACACGGTGAAGTGCAGGCCGACGCTCGACAACGGACACCGCCTCGCGAACCGCGCGCCGACCCCCGACGAGATGCGCAACTGCCGCCCGTACCTCGACCAGCAGATCGAGGTGATCCGCCCGCGCGTGATCCTCGCGCTCGGCGCGCCCGCGGCGAAGTCGTTCATGGGCGAGAAGTTCTCGATCACGAAGCAGCGCGGGCAGTGGTTCGAGGGCCCCAGCGGGATCCCGGTGATAGCGACGTTCCACCCGGCGTACGTCCTGCGGCAGACCGGCGGCGCGATGACCGAGGTGAAGAAGCTCGTCTGGAGCGACCTGAAAAAGGTCCGCGCCCGGCTCGCCGAGACCCCGGCGGAGACGGCGCGCAAGCCCGAGCAGCACGGCCTCTTCGACTGAGCGGAGTGCCCGGGTTCCGCCAACACCTAAAAATTTAATCTTCCGTTCGAAACAACCTCCTACGAATTTAGTAGAATCGGCGTAACGATCGATCGTCAGCACCGTCTCCATCCCGGAGGAAGGTTCCATGCGCCTTACCCGTGTTGCCGCATGCCGATCGCTCGTCGGCTGCCTCTTCGCCCTCTCGCTCGCCGCCCCGGCGCTGGCCCAGCCTCGCCCGGCGACGGTCCTCGAGCTCGCCTCCCAGCAGAAGAACCTCACGACCTTCGTCCAGGCGGTCCATACGGCCGGCCTCGACGACATGCTCAAGGGTGCCGGACCGATCACGGTCTACGCGCCGAGCGACGAGGCCTTCGCCAAGCTGCCCTCGGTGGAGCGCGACTCGCTCCTGAGCAGCCCCGACCGGCTGCGCGCCCTGCTCCTCGGCCACCTCGTGAAGGACATGGTCAAGATGCGGGACGGCGACAGCGCGATCACCAGCGGCTCGGTCGCGAACGCCGCCGGCCGCGAGCTGGCCTTCGCCACCGACGACCGCGACCGGACGACGGTCGACGGCGCCCACCTGCTCGCCACCGACCTGCGCGCCGACAACGGCTGCCTGAACGTCATCGACCGCGTCCTGATATAGTCGTCTCCGCGCGGGGCGCGGCGTGGTAGAATAGCCCGTCATGCTCCGCGCGCGAGACCTCTGGATCGACGAGAAAGCGCGCCGCGCCGGCTACGAGAACGGCGCGGCGCTCGCCTCGTCGCACGGCCTCAAGAGCTACCGCGCCGAGCAGCTCTACCGCGCCGCGACGCGCGAGCTCGCCGAAGATCTCGACGCGGTCACCACGCTGCCGAAGGACCTGCGCGCCGCGCTCGCGTCCGAGGGGTTCGCGCTCGACTCCGTCGAGCCGGTCGTCGTGCAGCGCTCGCGCGACGGGCAGACGACGAAGGGGCTCTTCCGGCTGCACGACGGCAACGAGGTCGAGGCGGTGCTGATGGAGCACCACGGCGAGCGCAACACCGTCTGCATCTCCTCGCAGGCCGGCTGCGCCTACGCGTGCAGCTTCTGCTCGACCGGCCAGGCCGGCTTCACGCGGAACCTGACGGCGACCGAGATCTTCGACCAGGCGCGCTACTTCGGCAAGCAGCTCGCGCGCGACGGGCGCAAGATCACCAACGTCGTGTTCATGGGTATGGGTGAACCCTTCGCCAACTTCGAGGCGGTGATGGGCGCGGTCGCGCTGCTCAACGATCCGCAAGGGTTCGGGCTCGGGCACCGGCACATCACGATCTCGACCGTGGGTCTCGTCGACAAGATCGACCGCTTCGCGAACGAGCAGACGCAGGTGAACCTCGCGATCTCGCTGCACGCGCCGACCGACGCGACGCGTTCGGCGATCATGCCGGTGAACCGGAAGTTCTCGACCGAGGAGCTGATGGCCGCGGTCGCGCGCTACATCGCGAAGACGAACCGCAAGGTCTTTTTCGAGTACGTAATGCTCGCCGGCGTCAACGATACCGACCAGCACGCGCAGGACCTCGCC
>DATHLL010000287.1:0-4173 GCA_035488195.1 Candidatus Elarobacter sp.
CGCCAGCGCGTGCGCGAGCGCCTCGCGCGCGACGCGCCCGCCGTCCTTGGCGAGCGCCTTCGCCGCGCGGATGCGCGCGACCGGCGAGGGATCGCCGCGCACGATCGCGGCGTGCACGTCGGTCCCCAGCGACGACGTCCACGAGGACAGAATCCACGCCGCCGGATCGACGCGCACCAGCGCCGGCTCGCGCTCGAGCGGGACGGCGAACGTCTGCGGCGCGCGCTCGACGCACAGCCGCGCGCGCGTCTCGCCCGGCAGCGGCCCCTCGCCGAAATCGGTGCGGACCGACGCCGGCGCCTCCGCGACGAACCCGACGTCGAGATCGAACGCGTACGCCGGGTTCGCGTCGTCGACGGCCTGCTTCTGCGCGACGGTGAGGAGCGCGGTCTTCCGCTCGCCGTCCCACGCGTACGAGACGTCGATCTGCGGATGCCCGCCGCGCTCGACCCACTGCGCGAAGAACCCGCGCGTGTTGCGCCCGGTCTCCGCCTCGATCGCGCGAATCAGGTCGATCGTCTCGACGTTCCGCTGCGCGTTCGTACCGACGTACCGTTTGAACGCGCGTTTCGTGCGGTCCCAGCCGAGATGTCCGCGCAGCATGTGCAGCACCGCCGCGCCCTTCTCGTAGAGATGCCGGTCGAACAGCTCGATCGGATCGCGGAAGAGGTTGCACACGATCGGCCGGCGGTAGCGCTCCTCGTCCTCCTCGAGATAGCGCCGCACGACGCCGTAGACGTCATAGAGGTACTCGTCCCAGCCTTTGTCGGCTTCGAGCCAGACCGCCTCGAAGTAGGTCGCGAAGCCTTCGTTGAGCCACGCGTGCGCCCAGTCGCGGCAGGTGACGAGATCGCCGAACCACTGGTGCGCGAGCTCGTGCGAGGCGAGGTAGTCGGCGGAGTAGTCGAGGTGCGCGCGCTCGTCGTGCAGGACGCGGTCGGTCTGCGTCGTCGCCGAGGTGTTCTCCATCCCGCCGAAGGTGAAGTCGGCGACCGCGATCTGCGAGTAGCGATCGTAGGGATACGGGACGCCGATCGTGCGCTCGAAGACGTCGATCATCCGCGGCGTGTTCCCGAACGCGCGCTCGCCGTCGTCCTCGCGCCCCGGCAACGTGTAGTAGTAGACCGGGATCCGCGCGTGCGGCTGCTCGATCTCGCTGAACGGCCCGGCGACCATCGTGACGAGATACGTCGGGTGCGGAACGTGCTGCTCGTAGCGAAAGACCGTCTCCGCCGGCCCCTCGGTGCGCGAGACGAGCGCGCCGTTCGCGAGCGCGAAGTGCCCGTTCGGCACGATCACCGTCGCCGAGGTCGTCTGCTTCCCGGTCGGGTAGTCGAAGCACGGGAACCAGTAGCGGGCGTCGGTGTCCTGGCACTGCGTCCAGACGTGCTTCGGCCCGCGGTCGATGAAGTACATCCCGCGCCGCGGGTTCCGCACGGCGTACTCGACCGCGAACTCCAGCTCGTCGCCCGCGCGCAGCGCCGGCTCGATCGCGACCTCCAGCTTCTCCGCGCTCGAGCGGAACGCGAGCGGCGAGCGATCGGAGGTGCGCACCACCGACGCCACGTCCAGATCGACCGCGTCGAGCACCAGCCGCCCGACACCGTCCTCGATCGCGCGCACGGTCGTCGTGCACACCGCATCGAGCCGCTTCGCGTCGAGATCGGGCCGCAGCCGCAAGTCGATGTGCAGCACGTCGACCACCCGATCTGGTCCGTACTGCGGTCGCGCGCCCGGAAGCGCGAAGGGTCTGCGTTCGCTCAAATACCGGCTCCGTCGGTGAAGGTCGTCAGGATCGTCCGTGGACTCGAACGTACCGAGTACGGCGAAGATTCGTACTCGTCATTCCCGCCCCGCGTCGCCGTGGCGGGCGAAGCCGAACACTGTGCGAGCAACCGCTCTCTTCTTCTCATCGGAGACCGGTGAAATCGCGCAATCTGATTCCGAAACGGCCAAAGGAGTCTCGCTCCCAGCAAAAAGCAGAACTCAAATCGCAGCAGCCTTGGTATAGACAAGAGTAGACCCCTGGCGCGTACCTTTCGGCAGTGGCTCCAGGGGCACACGCGCAGAGTATAACGACGACCCTCGCCGCTGTCAACCAGCGTTTGCCCGATGTTCTTCACCTACTCACCTCAACTCCGGCAAGATATCGAAGATGCGCTCAGCGCCGATCGTCTGACAGCGTATCGAAACGCCGCGGGCGGCGACTTGGAGCGAGCCATCGATCTCTACGTCTGGAACGCCGGCACCGCGGCGGCGTTCTTCGGTCCGATCGGCGTGCTCGAGATCACGTTGCGAAACGCCCTGGACCGCGAGTTGAGCCGTACGTTCCGTTCCCCTTGGTTCGACGATCCGGCGTTCCTCCGGATCGACGCGAACGTCGCGGGCCGTGTCCGGAAGATCAAGCAGAAGCTCGTCGACCGGGGCGCCGCGGTGACGCAGCCACGCGTCGTAGCAGAGTTGTCGCTGGGGTTCTGGGTGAACTTGCTTCGGCCCGGCCCGCGCGGAAGCTACGTCCACGCTCTTTGGGGTCCCGCGCTCTCGAAAGCATTTCGTCCCGGGACGAGACGAGCGACGGTCGCCGGGCACCTCGACCGCGTGCTCAGGTTTCGAAACCGCGTCGCGCATCACGAGCCTATCTTTTCGCGCGATCTGACGGTCCACTATGCTTCGATACTCTGGGTCATCGAGCAAGCCGCGCCGGGACTCGTCCCTTGGGTCGAACATCACGCCCGCGTCCCGTCCTGCATCACCGATGGCCCGACTCCACCTCGCCTCCGGTTGTGAGGCGCACGCTCTACTCCAGCAGATACAGGACCGTCGTTTCGAGCGCTGCCGGATCGTCCGACCAGTCGCCGTAGATCTCCCATGACGTTCCCGCGAAGGCGCGGCCGTTCGCTTGCGCCCAGGCGTGGATCGCGTCGTGGGTTTCGTGCATTCTGTCGTACGGGCCGGCGTGGACCGCCGCGGCAACCGAGCCCGCCGGCGTCTCGACGGCGTGCAGGTTCCCGGAGGCTTCGAACGCACGCGTGACCTCGACGCCGAAGTCCACGTCCATCGGCAAGTCGCGGCGCGCGGGATGGTGGTAGAGAAAGACGTTGTGCCCGCCGGCGTGCAGGCCGGACTGCGTCCGCAGGAACGCCCACACCTCGTCGAGCGCGGGCTTCCAGGCGGCTCCGACACCACTGATGCGGACGCGGCGCCGGACGGCGGCCAGCGTCATCGGAGCGACGGTGCGAACCGTAACGTCGATAGGCATCGTCAGTCCTCGCTCAAATACCGGCTCCGTCGGTGAAGGTAGGCTCGTCGACCGACAACGGGCGCGAGAAGGCGATCGTTTCGAGCACGGCGAGCCATTCGTCGTCGGCGACCGCGTCGCGCAAGCGGCGGGCCGGTCGCGACGAGCGAAGGACGTCGTCGGCGCGGATCGTGAAGCCGAAGCGGCGGTTCGCGAGCATCCGCTCGAAGGCCGGGTGGCCGTACTCGATCAGGCCGACGTCGCGCTCGAGCTCCCAGCGCTGGATCGCGCCGGCCGGCGCGACGAACGCGAAGTGCGTGCAGAACGGCAGGTACGACGGCCATTTTCCGTCGGCGAGAAAGTCGGCGCGCGACGACTTCACTTCGTAGATGCGCACTTGGCGCGTGTAGCGGCCGAGCCCGATCACGTCGAAGCGGCAGCCCGAGCCGCTCGGCGTGAACTCCGTCGCGACGTACGGGTAGCCGAGCCGCCGCATCCGCTCCGACGCGAGCGCGCGCAGCTCCGCCGTCGTCGCGCGCTTCCCCGCCGTCACCGTCAGCGGGATGTAGTCGATCACGCTACCGGGCCGCCGTGCGACTCGCGCCGCTCGTCTCCCAGCGCAGGATCGCGATCGCGTCGGGGACCGGGGACTCGCACCACGTCAGGAAGTACGTTCGCGCGGGGACCGTGTGTCCGGTCGGGTCGGTGTACGAGTACTCGAGGTTCAGTCCCGGCTTCACCGCGCCGCACGCCATCGCGAGCCGGCGCTGGAAATCGGGCCGCCCGCCGTGGTCGTCGGGATGGTTCGGGCGCGGCACCAGCGGCTCTTTGTCGACGAACAAGATCCGCTTCGGGTGCATCGCCGCGTCGTACCAGTTCCGCGCCTCCTGGCCCTGATGGTTGTAGCCGATCACGACCGGCGGGATCCCGGCCTC
>DATHLL010000288.1:0-2758 GCA_035488195.1 Candidatus Elarobacter sp.
CGAGAGGCGCGGCTCGGTGAGGTCGGGTTCTTCGAGCCGGATCATGTACTTGCGGGCGACCTCGTAGGACTCGGTCGTCACGTCGACCATGCGGACGCGGATGCGGCCGGTCTCGGGGTCGAGCATCGACTCCAGCGTCACGGGGACGATGCGGCCGCCGGCGAGCGCGATCAGCGCGCCGCTGCCGCCGCCGAGGAGATAGCGCACCGCGCCGTAGCCGAGCGTGCGCGTGTACTCCGCGTCGAACGGGATCGGCTTCGCGCTGCGCAGCTCGTAGCCGATGTCCTTCGGAACGACCGTCGCGTCGATCCCGATGTCCGCCAGCCGCGTGCGGACCGCGTCGCGCAGCACGCTGCCGAGCGGGACGTCCGCCAGCCGCACGTGGCCGTAGGCGTCGCGCGCGGCCGTGTTCACCGCGGCCAGTTCCTCCGGAGCGATGCGCTCCGCCAGCCCTTCCGCGACGACGGCGACGCCGTGGTCCTGGCCTTGCGCAAGGCGCTTCACGATCGAGCCGACGATCGTGTCGACGATGTCGTCGAGCGCGATCTGCTCGCCCGGGAACTCCTCGGGGATCACGGCGAGCGTCGCGCCCGCCGCCTTGCAGATCCCGAGCGCGAGCGCGCCCGACTTGCGGCCCATCGTCACGGCGAGATACCAGCGCGACGCGGTGCGCGCGTCCTCCATCAGGTTCTCGACGATCGCGGAGCCGACCGAGCGCGCCGTCTCGAACCCGAACGTCGGCGCGTTGTCGGGGAGCGGCAGGTCGTTGTCGATCGTCTTCGGGACGGTCGCGACGCCGATCCGGCCCTTCGTCTCCGCGGCGATGCGCGAGGCGCCGAACGTCGTGTCGTCGCCGCCGATCGTGATCAGGTACCGCACGCCCATCATCGTCAGCGCGCGCACGCACTTGCGCAGCGCCTCCGGATCGGCGGCGGGGTTCGTGCGCGAGGTGCGCAGCATCGAGCCGCCGGCGAAGTGGATCCGCGAGACGTCGTCGACGTCCAGCTCGCGCACGTGCGAAGTGTCGCCCTTGACCAGGTGGCGGTACCCTTGGTAGATCCCGAGGACGCGCAGCCCGTGGTTGCGCGCCTCGATCGTCGCCGACGCGATCACGCCGTTGATCCCGGGCGCCGGCCCGCCGCCGACCAGGATCGCGAGCGTTTCGTCTTCGTTCATCGCAGCGTCACACGCCGGCCGACGCGGTCACCGCTCCCATCCGGTTGCGCAGCTCCGCGTCGAGCGCGTCGAGGAACTGGTTGGTCGTCAGCCACGGCTGATCGGGCCCGATGAGGATTGCAAGGTCCTTCGTCATCTTCCCCGCCTCGACGGTCTCGACGCAGACCGCCTCGAGCGTCTCGGCGAAGCGCGTCACCTCGGGCGTCCCGTCGATCTTGCCGCGGTGCGCGAGCCCGCGCGTCCAAGCGAAGATCGAGGCGATCGGGTTGGTCGAGGTCTCGCGGCCCTTCTGGTGCTCGCGGTAGTGGCGCGTCACCGTTCCGTGCGCGGCCTCGGCCTCGATCGTCTTGCCGTCGGGCGACATCAGCACCGACGTCATCAGGCCCAGCGAGCCGAAGCCCTGCGCGACGGTGTCGGACTGCACGTCGCCGTCGTAGTTTTTGCACGCCCACACGAACGCGCCGTTCCACTTCAGCGCCGCCGCGACCATGTCGTCGATCAGGCGGTGCTCGTAGGTCAGCCCGCGCTCCTCGAAGTCGGCCTTGAACTCGCGTTCGTAGACCTCTTGGAAGATGTCCTTGAAGCGGCCGTCGTACGCCTTGAGGATGGTGTTCTTCGTCGAGAGATAGACCGGCCAGCCGCGCATCAGCCCGTAGTTCATGCTGGCGCGCGCGAAGCCGCGGATCGACTCGTCGAGGTTGTACATCGAGAGCGCGACGCCGGGGTTCTTGAACTCGAACACTTCGCGCACGATCGGCTCGCCGCCGTCGCTCGGCGTGAACGTCAGCGTCAGCTTGCCGGCGCCGGGGACCTTGAAGTCGGTCGCGCGGTACTGGTCGCCGAAGGCGTGGCGGCCGATCACGATCGGCTGCGTCCACGCCGGCACGAGCCGCGGGACGTTCCGGCAGATGATCGGCTCGCGGAAGATCGTCCCGTCGAGCTCGTTGCGGATCGTCCCGTTCGGCGAGCGGTACATCGCCTTGAGGTTGAACTCTTTCACGCGCGCCTCGTCCGGCGTGATCGTCGCGCACTTCACGCCGACGCCGTACTCCCGGATCGCGCGCGCCGCGTCGAGCGTCACCTGGTCGTCGGTCGCGTCGCGGTGCTCGATCCCGAGATCGTAGTACTTCAGGTCGACGTCGAGATACGGCAGAATCAGCTTGTCCTTGATGAAGTGCCAGATGATCCGCGTCATCTCGTCGCCGTCGAGCTCGACGACGGGGTTCTTGACCTTGATCTTGTTCAGGGGACTGCTCCTGGAGGGCGGTGCGTGGCGGAGGGGGTTTCCGCGTCCCGGCCGCCCCTCCCCCGGGCCGCCGAACGGTGCTCGCCGGTCCAATTCCGAACCGGGGCGGGATGCGGATCGTGAGCCTCTTGCCGTCGGCGACCGAGATCCTGTTCGCGATCGGCGCGGGCGACCGGGTGGTCGGCGTCACCCACGAGTGCGACTTCCCCGAGGAAGCGAGGACGCGCCCGGCGCTCACGTCGTCGCTGCTGCCGCACGAGCTCGACGCCGCGGGGATCGACCGCCACGTCCGCGCCCGCGTGCACGAAGGCTCCTCGCTCTACGGCCTCGACGACG
>DATHLL010000289.1:0-5546 GCA_035488195.1 Candidatus Elarobacter sp.
TGCTTCACCGGCACGGCGGCTTCCGAAGGGCGCAGCGAGCTGAGGTAGTTCAGGAGCAGCACGCCGGTGCCGAACGCGAGCAGCAGACCGACGATGAGCGGGATCCGGCGTGCGCCTTTCATACGGGCAACCTCAGGGCGGGGACGAACGTCGAGACCGCGTACGCGAAGCTGCCGGCGGCGATCGCGACGCCGTACGGAAGCGTGTTCTTCTCGACCGGCGCGCCGTGCATCGCGACCGCGGCGGTGCTGCGCACGAGCGCGACGAGGCGGCCGCTCATCGCGGCGGTGACGAGCGCGAGCAGCATCCCGGCGACCAGGACGTAGAGCACGAGCGAGACCGAACCGGGGAAGCTGGCCAGGCCGCAGCACGCGGCGAGCAGCTTGACGTCGCCGCCGCCGAACCAGCCGGCGGTGAAGGCGACGGAGCCGATCGCGAACGCGGCGAGCATCGCGCCGAGCGCGAGGGCGACCGCGAGCGGACCGGCGGGGAGATGAAGCGCGAGCGCCGCAAGAGCTGCGGCGCCGGTCAGCGCGTTGGGGATCCGGCGGGTGCGGACGTCGATCGCCGCGGCCGCGCAGGTGACGAGGAGCAGAACGATCGCCGTGAGGGTCACGGGTAGTTCGCTCCGACGTCGTTCAGGTTACCGAGGATCTGCGAGCCGATGTAGGCGACGGCGGCGACGCACAGCGCCGCGACGAAACCGAGGATCAGAGCGTACTCACCGAGGCCCTGGCCTCGGTCGTCGCGGAGCGTGCGCACCATCATGAGAACACCGATCGGATCGCGTTGAGGATGTCGTCGGCCCGCTGGTGCATGACGAGCGCAGCGGCGATGCACTGCACACCCACCAGACCGACGGCGACGGCAAACCCCGAGTTCACGTCAGCGTCCTTTTAGATGCTGCTGCCGACGTTCGAGAGCAGACCCTGGATCTTGCCGCTGAGGAAGACGACGGCGGCGATCGAGAGGACCGCGACGAGGCCGAGGATCAGACCGTACTCGGCGAGGCCCTGACCGGCGTCGTCGACGAGGATGTTGCGAACGGTGTTCATGGTGGCGTATCTCCTTGGTGATGTGCTTAGCGCACGGATGCTGGGATGTCGTCCGGCGGAGCCGGGTTGTTGGGGGGACCGACGGTGATCGTCGCGCGAGCACCGGCGCCCGCCGGTACGGCATCGACGACGATGGTGACGATCGCGTTGCGGAAGAAGCCAGGTGCGATCGGTAGCGTCGCGTCGTAGCGGCCCGTCGCGTCCGTTGCGACGGGGCGGCGGCTGAGCAGCACCGTCGGAAGATCGCGCGAGAACGTCGCGTAGAGCGATGCTTCCAGCGGTCGCGAGGCCGGCGCGGTTCCGGTGATGTGCACCGACTCCGTCCCGACCGCGCGCGTCGCGGCCAGAGTGATGCGGCCCGTGGCGGTGTCCGCGCTCTGCGCGCCTGCCGGAGCGCAGATCGCAAGCGCCGCGGCTGCGGCGAAAGCGAACGTGGACGTGCTGTGAAGCTGCATCGTGGCCGCATCTTAGCCCAGCCGAATGACCGCTGAAAAGACCGTTCCGGAAGAATTGACGGTCTGTCCACGCCCTGTCAACGCACGGTCAACGCCGCGGTATGGCATAGTCGCTGCAACGGACTCGCTTTCACTTGCGAGAGGTATCGCTTTGCATCACACCCTTCGTTCGCTCGCCGCCGCGGCCGCCGTGATCGGCGTCACCGCGGCGCCGCTCGCCTCGCCCGCCGACACGATGACGCCGGTCGCCTTGCGCACCGGTCAGTCGACCGTCGTCGCGACGCCGCGCCTCACGCGCGTCGCCGTCGGCGACGGCAAGATCGCCGGCGTCCTCGCCGTCGGCAACAGCGAGATCGTCATCAGCGGGCGCGCCGCGGGCCGCACGACGCTGCTCGTCTGGACCGGCTACGGGCGCCGCAGTTTCGACGTGACCGTCACCGAGCAGAGCCTCGAGAGCCTGCGGCGGATGATGCAAGACTCGATCGCCGACCCGGGCGTGCGCGTCGAGGCGCTCGACCGCTCGATCGTCGTCAACGGCAGCGTCCCGAACGGCGAAGCGCTCGCCCACCTGAGCGAGGTCGTCTCGCACTTCGAGCCGGCCGCGAGCGCCTCGAAGTTCACGCTGATCGACGCGGTCACGGTCGCGAAGCCGCTCGGGCCGCTCCAGAGCGAGCTCGGCGCCGCGCCGGAGACGGCGGGCGTCCACGTCGACCGCGACACGAAGGGAAACCTGATCGTCAGCGGTCAGGTGCACGACCGCGCGACCGCCGAGCACGTGCTCCATCGCGTGCGCGCGCTCGCCGGGCCGTACCTCGCGCTCGACGGCAAGGTGGTCGACCGGATCGAGACGGCGACCGTGAGCCAGGTCGACGTCAAGGTGTACGTGCTCGAGGTCGACGAGACCGGGCTCAAGCAGCTCGGCGTGAACCTACAGTCGGCCGCGTTCCATCCCGACGGGACCTACACGCTCGGCGGGCCGCAGTTCCCGGTCGTCGAGGACCCGACGGCCGGCAACAACAACAAGCCCGGCCCCGGCTTCCCCGGCAACGGGCTGACGATCGGCGCGTTCTTCCGCTCGATCACGCTCGCGCCGACGGTGAACCTCGTGCTGCAGAGCGGTCACGCGAAGCTGCTCTCCTCGCCGGACCTCGTCACGATGCCGGGCAAGGAGGCCAACTTTCTCGTCGGCGGACAGATCCCGATCCCGGTCGCGAGCGGGCCGCAGCAGATCGCGATCCAGTACAAGGACTTCGGCGTGAAGCTCGTCGTCACGCCGAGCATCCTCGGCGAGGGCGGCGTCGAGACGGTGATCGCGCCGGAGGTCTCCGACCTCGACTTCCAGGACGGCGTCGCGCTCAACGGCTTCACCGTCCCCGCGCTCAAGATGAGCCGGCTCTCGACCGACGTCGTGACGAAGGACGGCGAGTCGATCGTGATGGGCGGGCTGCTGCGCCGCATCGAGCAGCGCAACGTCGACAAGATCCCGGGCCTCGGCGATCTGCCGATCCTCGGCAAGCTCTTCCGCTCGACGCGCTACCAGAGCTCGCAGACCGACGTCGTCTTCGTGATGACGCCGCAGATCCTCACCAAGTGATGCGGCGCCGCGCCTCGCACGCCGCGGCGTACCTGCTCGCGCCGCTGCTCTTCGCCGGGATGCTCGCGCTCAACGCGACGCACGGCCCGACGTACGTGATGGGCGACTTCCGCGCGTTCTACTGCGCCGGAAAGACGATCGCGCAGGGGGCCAACCCGTATCTGAACGAGCCGCTGCACACGTGCGAGGCGAACGCCGGACCGCCGGAGGAGCCGGCGTTCTTGAAGCCGGTCGCGCTGCCGGCGCCGCTGCCGCCGTACGCGCTGCTGCTGTTCGTGCCGTTCGCGCTGCTGCCGTTTCCTGTTGCGGCGGCGTGCTGGGGCGCGCTGCTCGTCGGCGCCATGGCGCTGGCGGTCGCGCTGCTGCGGCGGGTGACCGGCGTTTCGAGCGTGGTGCTGAATCTCGTGCTGGCGCCGATCGCGGCGACGGTGACGTTCTACGTCGGCCAGCCGGTGCCGCTGGTCTTCGCCGCGCTGGCGGGCGCGGCGCTGTTCGTCCGGCGCGAGCGGTGGGCGGCCGCCGCGGCGTGCGCGACGTTCGCGAGCATCGAGCCGCACGTCGCGCTCGCCGCGCTGGCCGGGATGCTGGTCGCGTTCCCGCGCGTGCGCGTCCCGGTGCTCGCGTGCGGCGCGGTGCTCGGCGTGGCGAGCGTTGCGGGCGTGGGGCTCGCGACGACGGTCGCGTACGTGCGCGAGGTCGTTCCCGCGCACGCGCTCGCGAACGTGTACGAGTGGCAGTTCAGTCTGACGTCGGTGCTCACGTCGCTCGGCGTCGCGGCGCCGGCGGCGATTCGCGCAGGTGAGCTGATGTTCGCGGCGATGACGGTGCTCGGCGTCTTTGTCGCGCTGCGGCTGCGGAAGGCGACCGGCGACGCGGCGGTGATGGTGATCGTTCCGCCGGCCTTCGCGCTGTTCGGCGGCGTGCACGTGCACTTCCAGCAGCTCGCCGTGGCGTTCCCGGCGGTGCTGTACGCGTACGTGCGCTATCCGCGCGTGCGCGCGCTCGCCGGGAGCGGGCTCGCGTTCGCGATGATCCCCTGGAACGTGATGGGCGCGAGCGTGCTCGCCGGCGTCTCGCCGCTGGTCGCGGGAGCGTTCGGCGCGCTCACGCTCGGGCGGCGCGCCGGGTTGGTGTTCGCCGTCGCGGCCGCGGGGATCGGGGTGTCGCTCCTGCTGCTCGCGACGTTCGGCTTCGGTCCGACCGAGGCGCACTTCGTCGCGCGCGCGTATCCGCCGAATGCGCTCGCCGAGCTGAGCTGGGGCGATTTCTCGCGCGTCGCGCTCGCGCGACCGTCGGTGATGATGCAGTGGCTGCGCATCCCGACGATGGCCGGCCTCGCGTGCGGCTTGCTCGCGATCGCGTGGGCCGCGTTCGGCGACGCGGTGCGCATGCCGGTCTTCACACCGCGCCGCAACGCGACGCCGAACGCGGCTTTGCCCGCCCCCTAACATGACGGCGAACGAAGCGGTGTCGCTTGCACCGGTGCGCGCGCGGGACGGTGATCGGTCGTGGACCGCAGTCGACCCGGCGCGGCTGATCCCGTGGATGTGTGTCGCGGTCGTCGTCGCGTGGCAGACCGCGGTCGCGGTGCGGTTTCCGCCGCGCGACGGCGATCTGCTGTGGCAGCGCTGGCTGGGCGAGCGGATCCTGCACGAGCACGCGATCCCGCGCGCGCTCGGGCATGAGACGTTCGCCGCCGAAGGCGCGCGCTGGACGCCGCACGAGTGGCTGTTCTCGACGGTCCTCGCGTGGAGCGGCGATCACGGTGCCGCATGGCTCGTCCCGCTGGTCTGCGCGCTCGCGGTCGGCGTCGCGCTGACGACGGTCGTGCTGCGCTGCCTGCAGCGCGGCATTCCGCCCGCGCTCGCGTCGGCGGCGGTGCTGCTGTGCGGGCTTTCGACGATCCAGTCGTTCGGCGTGCGCGCGCAAGTGCTCGGCTGGGCCGCGCTCGGCACCGTCGTAACGCTGCTCGAAACCGAAAGCCCGTGGGCCTGGGCCGCGGTTCCGGTGACCGTCGTCTGGGCGAACCTCCATGCGAGCGTCTTCCTTTCGCCGGCGGTCGCGGCGCTCTTCGCGTTCTCGGCGCTCGTGCGGGACCGCGCGTGGTCGCCCGCGGTGCGCCGTTCGGTGATGCTGGCCGCGGCGTGCGGTGCCGCGACGCTCGCCACGCCGCTCGGGGTCGATCTCGCGCGGTACGCGGTCGAACTCTCCACGAGCCCGATCCGCCAGTCGATCAGCGAGTGGGGCGCGACCGGCGTGAGCAGCTTCGCCTTCGCCGCCGGCGCGCTACCGATGGTGCTCATGCTCGCGGTGTACGGCGTCCGCACGTCGGTGCGCGACCGCGTGCTGGCCGTCGTCTTCACGATCCTGCTGTTCACGGCGGTGCGGAACGTCGCGGTCTTCGCGATCGTCGCGGCGCCGATCGCGTTCGCGGCGTTGCCC
>DATHLL010000290.1:0-10526 GCA_035488195.1 Candidatus Elarobacter sp.
CCGTCTCGACGAGCCGCTCGTTGTCGAGCGCGACCCGCGCAGCGACGATTCGGCCCGCGTCATCGTGCTGACGGGAGCGGGCAAGACCAACGTGATCGTCGACTACGCTGCAACGCTCGCAAGCCGCTCGGCCGGTGCCGAACCGCAGCTCGAGAAGCGAAACGCGGACCGCGCCCGCGCGTTGCGCGAGGAGATCATGGAAGAGTCAGTGCCCGTCGCCGAGGCGGCGCGGCTCATCGGTCGAACCGAGCAGACCGCGATCAATCGCGCCAAAGCCGGCGAGATGCTGGCCTTCCGCGACGGCGCGAAATGGATGTTCCCGGGCTGGCAGTTCGACGCGTCGCACGACGGCGGCGTCGTGCCGGGCTTGCGGGAAACGTGCGCTGCGCTGGGCGTTCCACCGTTCACCGCGGTGACGTGGTTTCGCAAGCCGAGCCGCGCGCTCGGGAACCGGCGTCCGATCGACGTGCTGCGCGCGGGTGAGCTCGAAACGGTTCTGACGGCAGCCAAGAGCACCGGATCGCAGTAGCATGGTCGCGCCCGCGCTGCCGCCGCCGACCAAAGCGGTGCGGCCCGTGTGGCACGTCATCCGGCGCGGAGAGGAGCTGCGGCGCATCTGGACGCCGGGCGGCCGCGGGTGGCGTGCGACCGATTTTCGGGTCGGCCCGCCGCGGTACCGATTCGATCATCACGATCCGGCCGAATCGCGGCGAGCGATCCTCTACGCCGGGCTCTCGCTCTCGTGCTGCGTCGCCGAGAAGTACGGAGACTTCGACGTTCTCGAGCCCGCCTCGGACCGGCTCTGCGTCTTGCGCGCCGTCGAGCCGATCCGCGTGCTGGATCTGCGCGGAGCGGCCGCGGAGCATGCCGGCACGGTCGCCGGCATCGGAGCGTTCGTAGACGTCGCCTTCACGCAAGCATGGTCGCGCTATTTCTACCAGACGCTCGGGGCCGAGGGCTTGCTCTACTCGGCCGCACACAACGCCGCGCCCGCGGTGGCGCTGTACGAACGCGTCGCTGCAAAGATCGAGGCCGTCGCGACTTGGCCGATGGACGCCGACGAATTGCGGGCCGATCTCCTCCAGGCGTGCGAGGAAAACAATCTGATCTTCCTGGGCTGAGTCCGTGCGGGCAATCCGCCGTCCGATGAAGCGCGTTCCATCGACGAACCGCACTTCTTGGAGGACCGATCTTGATCAAACGAACGACGGCCGCAGCGGCGCTCGCGGCGCTCTGCCTCGCCAGTCCCGCGTACGCGCAGACCATGTCGTCGCCGATGCCGATGAGCTCGAGCAGCTCGATGGGGGGCTCGATGTCCGGAGGGATGATGTCCGGCGCGATGGACCATGGGATGCCGCCCGGGACGCGCGGCGGCGACGGCGTGACCTATACCGGTGCGCCCGATCTGCAGGCGGCGGTCTCGCTCGTCACCGCGGGCGGGCCGATCGGCAACTTCTCGATCGTCAAGGCGCTGACCGCGCTCGCCGGCGCGAAGACCGCGAACGCCGAGGTCGCGAAGCTCACGAAGCAGTACGGCAGCGCGAAGGTCGCCTCGTTCGTCGCCGTGCAGAACTTCGCCGTCAACGACGCGGTGAAGCACGCGACCGCCGCGGGCGTCAAGTTCCCCTCGCCGACGCTCAAAGGCGCGGCCCTGGCGAAGCGCGTCGTGACGCTCGGCCTCGTGAACGGCACGTACTACGAAGGGACGCAGCTCGACCACCTCGTCTCGCACGGCGTCCACGAGAGCGTGATGAACGACATCGACCAAAAGTTCGGCGCCGCGGCGGATGCGAACTATCACCGCATCGCCGACCAGGCGCACTACGACCTCGCGAAAGCGCTCGGCGTCACCATCAACCTCGCCGCCTACCACTGATCGCGAACCATCGAAATCTGCGGAAGGACCGCGCCGGCCGGCGGGGTCCTTTCGCGTTGGTCGAAGAGGGCGTCATGATGATGCGTTCGCTCGTCGCCGGGACGGCGGCCGGGGCGGTCGGGACCGCGGCCCTGAACGTCGCAACCTATGCCGACATGGTGCTGCGCGGCCGGCCCGCGAGCGAAATGCCCTCGACGCTCGTGAAGATCTTCGCGACGAGCCTCGGCATCGATGCGCTCACCGCGGAGGGAGAAGCAGCGGAGAACCGCCGCTCGGGCGCGGGCGCGCTCCTCGGCTTCGTCAACGGGATCGGCGTCGGGGTCGCGTACGGTCTGCTGCGCCCGGCGTTGCGCGGCGTGCCGGCGTTCGCCGGCGGCGTGCTCGCCGGCGTCGCGGCGATGGCGCTCAGCGACGTTCCCGCGACGAAGACCGGCGCGACCGATCCGTCGACCTGGGGCGCGGAAGGCTGGATCGCCGACATCGTGCCGCATCTGATCTACGGCCTCACGCTCGCCTACACGTTCGACGTTCTGGACGGCTGACGGCGCCCCCGAGGCGCGCTTCGTGTACGATGCCGTACGCTGCAAATCGTTCGCGACGCATATTCACCGAAGGCGTGGGCACGTCGCGCATTTGGCGGAGCGCGATCAACCGAACGCGTT
Organism: Candidatus Elarobacter sp.; assembly: GCA_035488195.1. Taxonomy (GTDB): domain Bacteria; phylum Vulcanimicrobiota; class Vulcanimicrobiia; order Vulcanimicrobiales; family Vulcanimicrobiaceae; genus Vulcanimicrobium. Next base: position 2,539 of record DATHLL010000290.1, read on the forward strand.
ACTCGCCCTCGAAGAGCGCGCCGTGCGAGGCGCACGGGCGGATCTCGAGCGCGGCGGTCGTGCGACCCTGCGCGACGCAGCCGCAGTCCCAGGCGGCCTCCACGCCGGCGGCGTCGCCGTCGCGTTCGCGCGTGAGGTTCTCCGGTTGGCCGAGCAGCGTCTCGAGCGCGTAGAGCGCGTACCGTTTCACCGTCATCAGGCGCGCTTGCCGGCGATCGCCTCGAGCGCGCCGGTCAGGATCGCCGCCTTCTCGTCGTCGGGCGCTTGGGCGTAGCGCTGGAACTCCGCGCCGAGCTTCTCGCGCAGCCACTCGTCGCGCAGCCCCTTGGCGTCGTCGGACATCTCGTTGACGAACCCGGGCGCGGGCCGCATGCCGCCGTCGATCCGGCCGCGCCGCAGCAGCGTGAGGACGGTGTACTCGCACGACGCGCGCTGGTAGACGTTGCGCCGCGGCCCGGCGCCGCGCATTCGGCGCAGCGCACGCAGGATGAAGCCCTGCTCCTCGAGCGCCGCGAGCGCCTCGAACACCGCCGACTCGCTCGAGAGCCCGAGATCCTGGGAGATCTGCTTCACCGTCGGGTGGCAGACGCCACCGTGCCCGCCGAGCATCGCGAGGTACAGGTACAGGCTGAGCTGCCGCGGCGTGAGGACGTGGAACAGGAAGCCGCTCCACCATGCCGGGATCTCGGCGAAGGGACGGCAGTCGGAGTCGAAGCGGTTCGCAGCGTCGATCGGCGTGTTGGGAATTGCGAAGCACCACCCTTGGCAAACGAGAGCGGCGGCGGACCTTGCGGTCGCCGAGCGGGATCAAGTCCGCGCAGCCGTGCGGCTTACCCTGCGGCGCGGGCCTCCGATTACCCGGAGGGTGGCAAGCGGATGTTCGTACGGTACCGCACCGACTAAGGTGCGCAAGACGCGAGGCCGATGCTGAGATGATGGCGAGCAGAGGAGCGACCGAATCGAACGTCGCGACGAACGGCTGCGGCGCGTGCCGCAGCGCGGCGGAGCCGTTTCCGTTCAGCTTCGCGTTTCAGCCGATCCTCGACGTCACGGACGGCTCGATCTTTTCGTACGAAGCGCTGGTGCGCGGACCGCACGGTGAGCCGGCCGCGTCGGTCCTCGAGCGGCTGACCCCGGAGAACCAGTACGCGTTCGACCAGGCCTGCCGGGTGAAGGCCCTCGACCTCGCCGCCCGCCTCGGGCTGAGCGTCAAGCTCAACATCAATTTCCTGCCGAACGCGATCTACCGGCCGGAAGTCTGCATCCGCTCGACGCTCGCGGCGGCGGCGCGGCTGTCGTTTCCGATCGACCGCATCGTCTTCGAGGTGACGGAGGGCGAGCGGGTCGGCGACCGGGGCAAGCTGGTCGAGATCGTTCGCGAGTACAGCCGGCTGGGCTTCAAGACGGCGATCGACGACTTCGGCGCCGGGTTCGCCGGGCTCGGTCTGCTCGCCGAGTTCCAGCCGGACATCGTGAAGCTCGACATGCAGCTCATCCGCGACGTCGCGCGCGACCGGGCGAAGCAGAGCATCGTGCGGGCCGTCGTCCGGATGTGCGCGGACCTCGGGATCACGCCGATCGCCGAGGGCGTCGAGACGCGCGACGAGCTCGCCTGGCTGCGGGAGGCGGGGATCGCGCTGTTCCAGGGCTACCTGCTGGCCCGCCCGGCCTTCGAGGCATTGCCGCCGGTCGCGGACGCTCTCGAGTTCGCGACCCGCTGAAGGCGGGCGTCCGCCGCTCGGGGACTAGTCGAGCGGGCGGTAAGTGTAAACGGACCGTCAACGAGCGGTTATCTTCCGGTAGGCCCAGGCGAAAGCGCTTTCGCTGGGCCGATTGACTTGGTAGATTCGTCCTAGGCCGTTGCGAGCAGGTCGCAGCGGCGCAAGCACGTCTAGGAGCACTACCAAGGATGCGTACCCTCGCGGCGTCGATCGCGGTGATCGCGGCGCTGGTCCTCCCCGGGATCGCGTCGGCGAAGCCGAACGTCACCCTCAAGCTCACCGGGTCGCTCGTGACCAAGGCCGCCGACGGCCACACGACCCTCACCCCGGTCGAGAAGGCCCAGCCGAAGACCGGCGACGCGATCGAGTACGACATCGTCGCCGCGAACGGCGGCGACTCGCCGGCGATCCGGCTGACCCCGGTCGGCCGGATCCCCGCCGGGACCTCGTACGTCGACGGCTCGGCGAAGGCGCCCCGCGCGCACGCCGAGTTCTCGCTCGACGGCGGGAAGACGTGGTCCGCCGTACCGACGGTGCGCGTCCGCCAGCCCGACGGCTCGACGGTGGTGAAGAAGGCCGACCCGTCGCTCTACACGGCGGTCCGGTTCGTCACCGACGGGTCGCTCGCGCCCCACCAGAGCGCCACGTACGCCTACGAGGTCCGCGTCAAATGATGCGGCTTCTGCGTCTGTGCGCGGCGGTTGCCGCGCCCGTCCTCGCCGGTCTCGGTCTCGCGACGATGGCTCCGGCCCTCGCTGGCGGGACGACCGCCGGCACGCCGATCACGAACACCGCGACGGCGACCTACTCCGACGGCACCAGCACCTACAACTCGCAGTCGAACACCGTCACGACGACGGTGCAGAACGCGCCCGCGATGACGATCGCGCCGCCGCAGGGGACCCCCGGCAGCAACACCGTCAGCCCCGGCGGCAGCGTCACCGACACCTACACGCTGACCAACACCGGTAACGCGTCGGGCTACTTCCAGCTCTCCGGCGCGCTCGGCACCGCGAACGGCGTGACCGCCGGCCAAGGGACGTTCACCCAGTTCGTCGTGAACGCGGGCAGCGGCAACCAGAACTTCACCACCGTCGCGGCCGTGAACAGCTACCTCGCGACCGGCAACGCCGGCGGCCCGTTCCTCACCGCGGTCAACGGCACGATCACGATCGCGGTCCAGTACAACGCGAACGCGGGCGCGTCGGGGACGATCACGACGAACGTCACCGCGAACGTCACCCAGCCCGCGGGCTCGGGGACGACGCAGCAGACCTCGACGCCGAACACCGTCGGCCAGTACAACGACACCGTCGTCGCCGACGCGCGCATGGACCTGCAGAAGCTCGCCGCGGTCGGCGGCACGGTCGCCGCGCCGACGGTCACCTACACGGTCCGCGCCAACAACGGCGGCGGCCGCGCGATGGTCGCCGTCAACCGCAACGGTCTCCCGGCGGGCGCGGGGATCACCGGCGCCGGCGTCGTCCTCACCGACAAGCTGCCTTCGTACAACGCGACGCAGCTCACGCTGAACGGCACGCCGTCGTGGATCCTGCAGCCGGCCGGCGCGACGTTCATCTACTCGACCGACGGCACGACCTGGACGACCAGCACGGCCGGCGCGGTCTACGTCGGCGTCTTCATCCCCTCGTCGGCGATCACCGGATCGTTCGGCGCCTCGAACCCCGGCTCGTCGCAGGGAAGCGTCACCGCGGGGCAGGCGCAGGCCGCGTTCAGCTACACGATCAACGGCTCGACGGCGTCTGGCGCGGCGAACGCGACCGCGATCACCAACGTCGTGAACTCGATCTACGGCGACCAGTCCGGCTACATCGAGGGCCCCGGCATCACGTTCCAGAGCGTGCAGAACAACGCCGGCGCGACGGCGGGGCAGACGGCGCCCGCGATCGCGAACACGAACGGGACGCTCACCGGCTCGGCGCAGATCCAGTCGGCGGCCTCGCCGGCCGGAAACTCGGTGCTGAACGGCCCGAGCGGGTTCCCCGGCGCGATCGGTCCCGACGCGACGACGAACACCGACTACACGGCGATCAGCTACACCAACGGCGGGACGATCCTCTCCGCGGTGAACGGCTCGACCGTCTCGGTGCCGGCGAGCGCGGCGGCGATCACGATCGTCAACTCGCTCCAGAACACCGGCAACAAGGACGACACGTACAACCTGACGGCGGCGACCGGCACCGGGCTGACGGCGCTCCCCGCCGGCTGGACGGTGACGTTCCAGAGCGCCGGGCAGAGCGCGAGCGGAGCCTGCGCCGCGGTCTCGGCCGGGACGACGATCACCTCGGTGTGCGTCCCCTCCGGCGCGACGCAGAACTACCGCGTGATCTACACGCCGCCGGCGAGCGTCACGACGTTCAACGCCTTCGCGGGCTACGGCGACGCGATCACCGCGACGTCGACGAACGACAACACGAAGACCAACGTGACGATCGACGAGATCCTGGTCGGCGGCTACGTGAAGCTGGTGAAGTCGTTCTCGGTCGCCTCCGGCCAGCCGTGCGCGTCGGCGACGACGTGGACGCCGGGCGCGGCGAACGTGAACCCGGGCGACTGCATCCAGTACACCGTGACCTACACGAACGTGTCGCCGTCGGGCGGGACGAACTGCATCCCGCTCAACGCGAGCTCGTTCGTGATCACCGAGGACGGCAACGCGTCGGGCGGCTCCGGCAGCACGACGTACGCCAACAGCTGGGCGGCGAACACGAACGGTCTCTACGCGGTGCCGGCCGACTCGAACGGCGGAACGCTGGGCGGGTACAATCCGGGGCCGGGCGCGGTCGGCTCGTCGAAGTTCACCGACACCGTCGGTGCGCTGAACGCGGGCGCGTCGGGGAACGTCACGTTCAAGGTCCAGGTCAAGTAACGACCGCATGCCGGGAGTCGTCGTGCGCCTCGCGCGCTCGATGGGCCTCGCCGTCTCCGTGCTCGCGCTCGCGAGCGGGGTCGGCGAGGCCTCTCCCGTCGCGGGCTCCGTCATCGCCAACACCGTGACCGCGCAGTACGCCGACGCCTCCGGCGCCACGTACGGCGTGCAGTCGAACACGATCAGCGTCTCGGTCGCGTCCGTCTCCGGGATCTCGGTCTCGCCGAAGGAGACGGCCGTCGATCCGGCCTCCGAAGGGTTTCCCGCAGGCACGAACATCGTGCGAACGTTCACCATCACCAACGCCGGCAACGTCGCCGACGCGTACACCGTGCAAACGCTGACGACCGGCGCGGGGACGATCGCGTCCGCCGCGTTCCTGACGCCGTCCGGCGCGCAGCCGATCGTGCTCGGATCGACCGTCTCGCCGGTGCTGCAGCCCGGCGAGTCGGTGAAGGTCCAGGTCGCGCTCGCGACCGCGGGCGCGGCGGTCGGCACCGCGTTTCCGATCGCGCTGAGCGCGCGCTCGACGAACGCCGGCGTCGCCAACGGTCTGGTGACCGACAGCGGCAAAGCGTGGGCCGTCGCGCAGCCCGGCGCCTCGCTCGCCGGACCGCTCGGACCGACCGCGTCGATCAACAAGCTGGTCGACCAGAAGCGCGCGCACAGCGCCAAGCCGGGCGACACGATCACCTACTCGATCCAGTTCAAGAACTACGGCGGCTCGCCGGCGACGAACGTCCTGCTGATCGACGACGTACCGGCCGGGATCCTCGCGCAGCCGCAGACCGTGACGCTGAACGGCGTGAACGCCGCGTCCGCCGCGACACTGGCCGGACAGCGGCTGACCGTGAAGGTCGGGACCCTCGCCGTCGGCGCGGTCGAGACGGTCACGTTCGACGCGCTCGTGCAGAGCGGTACGACGGCCGGCTCGACGTACGTGAACGTCGCGACCGTCTCGGCCGACGGGATCGCCCCGGTCGCGACGACGCCGGCGAGCGTGCTCGCCGGGCTCGGGAACGTCGTCTACGACGGCTACGGCGGCGCCGGCTCGCCGGTGAACGGCGCGGTGCTGACGCTGCGCGATCTCGCGACGCACGCGATCGTTCCGCTCCCGGCGATCGGCTCGGCGCAGGGTTCCTCGACGCTGCGCTCGCCGCTCGACGTGCTGGTCGGCGTCCCCGCCGGCGGGCTGCCGCCGAACACCGCGAACCGCAACCCGTTCACGACCGGCGCCGACGGCGGGTACAGCTTCGTGTTCGACGGCTCGCAGCTCGGGACGCTCGCGCAGCCGGCGCAGTACGAGCTCGACATCAGCGCCGCCGGCTACCGCGACCGCCGCATCCAGGTGACGATCAGCCCCGACGTCAGCGGGCTGCTCTACAACGTGACGCTGCGGCAGCTCGACGACCAACTGCTCGCGACCGCCGGCGGCTTCACGCTGACCGCGAACTCGGTCTCGCTCTCGCAGGTGTTCGGACTGCTCGGCAACCTGCCGCTGTTCGCGCCGCATCCGCTCGCGGTGACGAAGACCGTCGACCGCGACGTCGCCTCGGGCGGCGACCGGCTCGTCTACACGCTGCAGGTCGGCGCGCAAGGCGCGCAGCTCGGTTCGACGAGCGTGATCGACACGCTCCCCGCCGGGATCGTCTACGCGCCCGGCACCGCGCGCGTCGACGGCGTCGCGGTCGAGCCGAAGCGCGACGGCCGCATCCTCACCTGGACGTTCCCCGCGCTGACCGCGCAGCACACGATCACCTACGCCTGCGTGGTGATGCCGTTCACCGCCGACGGCGCGACGCTGGTCAACGTCGTCGACGTCGACGCGTCGTCGGGCACCGGCGCGCGCGTGCACGGGACCGCGAGCGCCGACACGCGCGTCGTCGCCGGCGCGCTCGGCAACCGCATCGTGATCACCGGGCGCGTCTTCGTCGACGCCGCGCGTACCGGGCGCTTCCACGAGGGCGACCAAGGCGTCGCCGGCGTGCGCGTCTTCCTCGAGGACGGCTCGTCGGTGACGACCGACCGCTACGGGCGCTTCACCTTCCCGTCGGTCCACCCCGGTCAGCACGTGCTGCGCGTCGATCCCAGCTCGCTCCCGGCCGGCGTGCGCGCGTACGACGACCGGCGCTTCGACAGCACGCGCAGCCTGCAGCGGCTGCTGCACGGCATCTACGACGCCGGGCTGATGCACGACGTGAACTTCGCGCTGGAGCCCGCATGAGCCGGCTGCGCAGCCGCGTCCGCCGCTCCGGCGTCGCGTTCGTGCTGATGGGGCTCGTCCTCTCGACGGTCGACGTGAATCCCGCCGGCGAGATCCCCGGCGCGTACGCGGAGGTGCCCGCGGCCGTCGCGACCTCGCCGCAGCCGTCGGCCTCGCCGTCGCCCGTCGCGTCTGCGCCGGCCGCGGCGTCCGCGTCGCCGGCGGCGATCGCATCGCCCGCCGCGAGCGCATCCGCGCCCGCCGTCGCGACCGCGCCGGTCGCCGCGAACGCCGCCGGAACCGCGGAGAGCGCCGCCGTCGCGGCGCCCGCGAAGGGACCGGAGGGCGGCGATCTCACGCATCTCACGTTCACCGCGACGGGCCCGCTCTCGGCTTCGCTGGTCGAGCCCGCCGACGACGCGGTCGCGACGTCGACCGCGGCGAGCGTCGAGGTGCAGACGGTGCAAGGCGCCGGCGTCGAGCTGAAAGTCGGCGACGCGGTCGTACCGTTCTCGCGCATCGGCAAACGCACCGTCGACACGAAGACCGGCGTGACGCGCTACGTCTACTACGGCGTCGCGCTGCAGCCCGGTCCGAACGCCGTCGCGCTGACCCCCCTCGGCGCGAACGGCGTGCGCGGCGAGACGACGATGCACCGCGTCTTCGGCCCCGGCCGTCCCGCGAGCATCGCCGTCTCCGCCAGCGGACCGTTCCGCGCCGACGGAACGAGCGCCGACCAGGTGCGCGTCGAGGCGCGCGACGCGTGGGGCCATCGCGCCGCCGCGGGGAGCGTCGTGCAGATCCTGCTCGTGCAAGGCGACGCGAAGCTCGAGCGTGTCGCGAGCGCGAGCGCCGCCGCCGCGAGCGCGGCCTCCGTCGCGTCGCCGGTTCCGCTCGCGACCTCGTCGCCCGGCGCCGCCGGCACGACCGCGAGCCTGCAGCGCGTCGACGTCGCGCTCGACGCCGACGGCGCGGGCGTGGTGCGCTTGATCCCCGGTCTCACCCCGGGCGCCGTCGTGCTGCGCGCCGAATGCGGCGACGTCACCGGCGAGACGCGTCTGTTTCTCGCGCCGAATTTGCGCAAGCCGTTCGTCACCGGGCTGGTCAGCGCGGGCGCCGGCGCGGTGCCGGGGATCCCCGGCGAAGCCGACGGCGAGCCGAACGGCGCGGCCTC
>DATHLL010000291.1:0-4837 GCA_035488195.1 Candidatus Elarobacter sp.
TTCGGTGAGCAGATCGGCCTTGCACAGCCGCGCCGCGCGCTTGGCCTTTTCCGCGTCCGCACCGACGAGCGGCGCGAGCTCCCCAGCCAGCCGCTCGATCCGCGCGATGCGTTCCGCTTGCGTGCCGAGCTTCTCGTGAAACACGATATGTTCGAATTTCGGCAGCCGGTCTTCCAGACGCGTTTTCAAATCCGTCTCGTAAAAGAATTTCGCGTCGGAGAGCCGCGCGCGGATGACGCGCTCGTTGCCGGCGACGATCGCGGCGCCGCCGTCGGGCGCGGCGACGTTTGCGACCAGCGCGAAGCGCGGCGCGAGCGTTCCGTCGGCGGTCTCGAGCGCGAAGTACTTCTGGTTCGCGCGCATCGTCGTCGTCAGCACTTCGCGCGGGAGCGCCATGAACGCGGCGTCGATCGAGGCGATCAGCGGGACCGGCCACTCGACGAGCCCCGCCACCTCCTCGAGCAGCGCGGGGTCGTCGGGAAACGTCAGCCCTTCGGCGGCCGCGAGCTCGGCGACTCGGTTCGCGATGAACGTCCGGCGCTCGTTCGCGTCGAGGACGACGTACGCCGCGCGCAGCTTCGCTTCGTAGTCCGCGAACGAGCGCACCGTGACGCGTTCCGGCGCGAGAAAACGGTGGCCGTGCGTCGCGTCGTTCGCACGGAGGCCGTGATCGCGGAGCGTCACGTCGACGACCGCGCCGCCGAAGAGGCACAGCACGTTCTGCAGCGGGCGCACCCAGCGCATCGCGCCGCTCCCCCAGCGCATCGACTTCGGCCACGAGAACGACTCGACCGCCGCGCCGACGATCTCGCGCAGCACGTCCGCGGTCGCGCGTCCGGCGACCGTGCGGCTGAGATAGTAGTAGTCCGCGCCGCCGACCGTGCGCACCTCGGCGCCTTCGAGCGTCGTCAGCCCGGCCGATTTCATGAAGCCTTCGAGCGCGCGCTGCGGCGCGCCGACGTGCGGCCCTTTCTTCTCCTCGACGACGTCGGGCTGGCGCGGCGGCAGGCCGTCGACGACGAGCGTCAGCCGCCGCGGCGTCGCGAACGCTTCGGCGCGCGAGAACGCCAGCCGCTCTTCCGTCAGCCGCGCGGTAACCGACGCGCGCAACTGCTCGGCCGCCGCGCGCTGCATGCGCGCGGGGATCTCTTCCGAGAAGAGCTCCAGCAGCAGCTCGCCGGTCGCGTCAGCCACGCGCGAGCCACGCCTCGCAGCAGCCTTTCGCCAGCGCGCGGACGCGGCCGATGTACGCCTGGCGCTCCGTCACGCTGATCACGCCGCGCGCGTCGAGGAGGTTGAAGAGATGGCTCGCGTGGATGCACTGGTCGTACGCGGGGAGCGGCAGCCCGCGCGCGAGCAGCGCGCCGCACTCCGCCTCGGCGTCCTCGAAGTGACTCGCCAGCCGCTCGACGTCCGCGTACTCGAAGTCGTAGGCGGAGAACTCGCGCTCGTTCTCGAGGAACACGTCGCCGTAGGTCACGCGCGCGGTCCCTTCGCGCGCGTTGTACGGAAGATGATAGACGTCGTCGTAGCCGAGCACGTACATCGCGAGCCGCTCGAGCCCGTAGGTGTACTCGACCGAGACCGGATCGGCCTCGATCCCGCCGACCTGCTGGAAGTACGTGTACTGGCTGACCTCCATCCCGTCGCACCAGACTTCCCAGCCGAGCCCCCACGCGCCGAGCGTCGGGCTCTCCCAGTCGTCCTCGACGAAGCGGACGTCGTGCGCGAGCGGGTCGATCCCGATCCGGCGCAGGCTTTCGAGATAGAGCTCCTGCGCGTTCGGCGGCGACGGCTTGAGGATCACCTGGAACTGGTAGTAGTGCTGCAGGCGGTTGGGGTTCTCGCCGTAGCGCCCGTCGGTGGGGCGGCGGCACGGCTGCACGTACGCCGCGCGCCACGGCTCGGGGCCGAGACTGCGCAGCGTCGTCGCGGGATGGAACGTCCCCGCGCCCATCGCGACGTCGTAGGGCTGCAGCACGACGCAGCCCTGCTCCGCCCAGTACTGCTGGAGCGTCATGATGAGCGACTGGAAATCGCGCGGGCGGCTGCGGTCGTCGGAGGCGGTCACGTCAGTCGGTCACCGTGCGTCGGGTTTCCGCGCAACCCCTCCCGCCTGGGCGCGCCGTCCGATCACGCGCGGAGCACCGCGCCGAGCGCGGCTGCCGTGACGACGACGACCCACGGCGCGATGCGCCAGACGGCGACGGCGGCGAAGGCCGCGAGCGCGATCCCGACGCGGACCGAGCCGCCGCCGAGCGAGAGGATCACCGGATCGTACAGCACCGCGCCGAGCAGCCCGACGACGCTCGCGTTCGCGCCGCGCACGGCGCCGGCGGCGCGCGGTGCGCCGGCGATGCGGTTCCACACCGGCGCGATCGCGAAGATCAGCGCGAACGACGGAAGGAAGATCAGCACGGTCGCGACGAGCGCGCCGGCCGGCCCGTGGAGCGACGAACGGTTCGCGTAGCCGAGGAACGCCGAGAAGGTGTTGAGCGGCCCCGGCATCGCCTGCACCGCGCCGTAGCCGGCGAAGAACTCGCGCTCGCCGATCAGCCCTTCGTGCACCATGCTCTGCAGCAGCGGCAGGACGACGTGGCCGCCGCCGAAGACCAGCGAGCCGGCGCGCACGATCGTGGCGAGGAACGCGACGACCGGCGTCTTCGGCAGCAGCGTGATCGCGAGCAGCGCGACGAACACGACCGCCGCGACCACCGAGGCCGCCCGCGGCACCCGGATCGGGAGCGGCTCGTGCCGCAGCTCCGGCGCGCGCAGCCAGAGCGCGCCGGCGAGCGCGCCCAGCGCGATCCCGATCCACTGGAACGCCGGCCAGGGGCGGAGCGCCAGCGTGATGACCGTCGTCGCGAGCGCGATCGTGCGGGTCGGCCGGTCGGTGCAGAGCGAGCCGGCGAGGGCGAGGACCGCCTGCGCGACGACGGCCGCGGCGGCCGCGAAGAGGCCGTCGAGCAGGCCCGGGAACCAGACCGGCGGGCCGACCCCTTCGGCCTTCGTCAGGGTCGCCGCGATGACGACCATCGCCAGCGCCGAGGGCGTGGTGAATCCCAGCCAGGCGAGGAACGCGCCGAGCGGTCCGCCGCGGGTGTAGCCGACCAGCATCCCGACCTGGCTCGACGTCGGCCCCGGAATGATCGAGCAGAACGCCAGAATCCGGGCATACGTCGCTTCGTCGAGCCACTTCAGGTCCTCGACGAACGTGCGGCGGAAATAGGCGTAGTGGGCGATCGGGCCGCCGAACGAGGTGAGGCCGAGCCGGAGGAAGGTCAGGAACACCTCGCGCACGTCGCCCTGCTTACTCCCGGAGGACTCTTACCTCATGCAGCTTGCCGATCTGACGGTCTATCACGACGGTGAGTTCGTCCGCTACGGCGACGCGAAGGTCGGCCTGCTCACGCACGGGCTCCAGTACGGGACCGGCTGCTTCGAGGGGATCCGCGGCTTCTGGAACGCTCGGGAAAACGAGCTGTTCCTGCTGCAGCTCTACGACCACTACTGCCGGCTCGAGCAGTCGGCGCGGATCCTGATGATCGAGCTGCCGCTGAGCGCGCGGGAGCTGTGCGATCTCACCGTCGATCTGTGCGCGCGGAACGAGCTGCGCACCGACACCTACGTCCGGCCGTTCGCGTACAAAGCTAACGAGGACATCGGGGTGCGGCTGCACGGCGTGAAGGACGCGTTCGCGATCGTCGCGATCCCGTTCGAGCGCTACTTCGACGCGACGGCGGGCTTGAACGTCGGCGTGAGCTCGTGGCGCCGCATCGACGACACGATGGCGCCGGCGCGCGGAAAGATCACCGGCACGTACGTGAACAGCGCGCTCGCGAAGAGCGAGGCGGTGATGAACGGCTTCGACGAGGCGATCATGCTCTCGGCGGAAGGCCACGTCTGCGAAGGCTCGGCGGAGAACGTCTTCATGGTGCGCCGCGGCGTCCTCTACACGCCCGATCCCTCGCAGAACATCCTCGAGGGCGTGACGCGCCGCGCGATCATCACGCTCGCGAAGGAAGAGCTCGGCCTCGACATCGTCGAGCGCCCGATCGACCGTAGCGAGCTGGTCGTCGCCGACGAATTGTTCATCACCGGCAGCGCAGCGGGCATCCAGTGGATCAAGTCCGTCGACCGCCGCCCGGTCGGCAACGGCGTCCGCGGGCCGATCGCCACCGCGCTGATCGACCTCTACGACCGCGCGATCCGCGGCGACATTCCGAAGTACGCCCCCTGGCTCACCCGCACGTACGGAGAGCGAAAAGCCGCCGCTGCCAGTTGAACGGCACACTCGGCCGGAAAGGACGCGGTTCGGTCTTGCCGCTGCGTAGCCTGTGCGGTATGAAGACGGTGCAACACCCCTTACCGTCGCTGGTTCGCCGGCTTGATCGATGCTATCTAACAAATACGAAAACTTCGACCCCAACGACCCTGCGTGTCTTCCGCAGTTCCTCGAGATGGTGCAAGAGTACGAGCAGAAGTACCTCATCGACCGGGACACCGCGCTCCGCCACATGGTGAGCATCGGGATCTGTACGCCCGAAGGAACGCTGACCAAGGAGTACGGCGGCTAGCGCGTCGCCATGCATCGTCTCTCTACTTCGTTCGTTCTCGGATACCACGGCTGCCGCGAGGGCGTCGGCGAGAAGCTCCTGGCGGGCGCGACATTCGAACCGAGCGAGAACGCATACGACTGGCTCGGCCCCGGCGTCTACTTCTGGGAATCGAATCCTCGCCGCGCGATCGAGTTCATGCGCGAAAGGTGCAGCGAGATGGACTGCCTCCGTCCGACGTTTTTGTCGTCGGCGCGGTCGTCGAACTCGGCACCTGTCTC
>DATHLL010000292.1:0-2663 GCA_035488195.1 Candidatus Elarobacter sp.
CGATCCTGATCACGTTCCTGCTGACCTTCGGGCTCTCGCTGATCGTGGTCAACATCGCGCTGTTCATCTGGACCGGCGACACGCGCGGCGTGACCACCTGGTACTCGGGGACGAACTTCACCGTCCTCGGCGTGACGGTCCCGTGGATCAAGCTCTACACGCTCGCCGCGGCGCTGATCATCACCGCGCTGATGCACCTGTGGCTGACGCGCTCGAAGACCGGGCGCGCGATCCGCGCGACGTCGATGGACATCGGCGCGGCGCAGCTCGCCGGCGTGAAGGTGCGGCACATCTACGCGATCGTGTTCGGGCTGGGCGCCGGGCTCGCCGGCGTCGCGGGGACGCTGATCAGCATGTCGTACGCGATGACGCCCTCGATGGGCGAGCCGTTCCTGATCAAGGGCTTCGTCGTCTGCGTCCTCGGCGGGCTCGGCTCGGTGCAGGGCGCGCTGATCGGCGGGATCGCCTACGGGATCGTCGAGGCGGTCGCGACGCAGTACAACGGCACGATCCTCGGCCAGCAGATCAGCGGCTCGGGGCTCCAGGACGCGATCGCGCTGATCGTCCTGCTGATCGTCCTCATCGTTCGTCCCACGGGGATCGCGGGGAAGGCGACCGCGTGAGCACCGGTGCGATCCGGCGCGTCGGGCTCGGCGGGATCACCGGCAACCCGATCGCGTTCGCGGTCGTGCTCGCCGCGATGGCGCTGCTGCTGCTGGTCCCGCTCGCGCACAACGGCTACTACGAGATCGTCTTCCGCAACATCCTGATGTACGCGGCGATGGCGTACGGCTGGAACCTGATCGGCGGCTACACCGGCTACGTCTCGTTCGGCAACGTGACGTTCTTCGGGATCGGCGCCTACACCGCGGGCGTCCTCTCCGCGCACGGGGCCGGGAATCTGCTCGTGCAGGCGCTGGCCGCGATGGTCGTCAGCGCGCTGTTCGCGGTGATCGTCGGCTTTCCGGTGCTGCGGCTGCGCGGGCACTACTTCGGGATCGCGACGCTGGGAATCGGCCTCGCGACGGCCGACATCGTCGAGAACCTCGACGTGCTCGGCGGCTCGAGCGGGATCCACATCCCGCAAGTCGACGAGGCGCACTTCTCGATCTACTACTACGCGATGTGGCTGGTCGCGCTCGGCGCGATGCTGGCGACCTTCTTCATCGCGCGCTCGAAGCTCGGCTACGCGTTCGTCGCGATCCGCGAGAACGAGGACGCGGCGGCGGTGCTCGGGATCGCGCCGACGCGCTACAAGATCACCGCCTGGGCGATCGGCGCGATGATGGCGGGTGCGGCCGGGGCGGTCTTCGCGGTCGCCAACGGATTCATCGAACCCTCGATCACCTTCGCGCCGGACTCGAACGTCTTTCCGATCGCGATGACGATCCTGGGCGGGATCGGGACGGTCGCCGGCCCGTTCATCGGCGCGCTGATCCTGGCCGGCGCGAACGAGCTGTTCGCGAAGTACTTCGTCAGCTCGCACACGCTGTTCTTCGGCTCGATGATCGTGCTGATCGTCCTGCTGCTCCCGCGCGGTCTCGTGTGGCTGTTCGGACTGCGCGGCGGCGCGCGCACCTGGCTCAAGAGCCTGGCGGCCTACCGCGCGTGAGCACGCAGGCATCGCCGCACACGCCGGCGCCGCAAGCGGACGTCGCGCTGCGCATCCGCAACGTCGGGATGCGCTTCGGCGGGCTGTGGGCGCTGAGCGAGGTGACGTTCGACGTCCCGCGCGGCGCGGTGCTCGGGCTGATCGGCCCGAACGGCTCGGGGAAGACGACGCTGATGAACGTCGTGAGCGGCGTCTACAAGCCGACGACCGGCGAGGTCCTGTACGGCGGCCGCCGGATCGCCGATGTCCCGACGCACGCCGTCTGCCACATCGGGATCGCCCGCACGTTCCAGGTCGTCAAGCCGTTCGCGAACCTGACGGTGCGCGAGAACGTCGCGGTCGGCGCGATGTACGGCCGCCGGGGCGCGAAGCGGAGCACGCGCGCCTCGTTCGAGCACGCGCAGAGCCTGCTCGAGACGGTCGGCCTCGCGCGCGTCGCCGGCCGCCCCGCCAGCGACCTGACGATCCCCGACCGCAAGCGGCTCGAGGTCGCGAAAGCGCTCGCGCTCGATCCCGAGGTGCTGCTGCTCGACGAGGTGATGGCGGGGCTCAACGCGACCGAGGTCGACGAGGCGCTGGAGCTGCTGCGCACCGTGCACGCGCGCGGCGTCACGCTGATCGTCGTCGAGCACCTGATGAAGGCGATCGTCTCGATCTCGACCTCAATCGTCGTTCTCGCCGAGGGGAAGAAGATCGCCGAGGGCGCGCCGGCCGACGTCCTCGCCTCGCCGCAGGTGATCGAGGCGTATCTCGGCTCGCGCTGGGCGAAGCGGCAGGAGCAGCTCAAGATCGTCGAGCGCGAGCGCAGCGAGGCGGCAGCGCTGCGGGACGGCGAGAGCGAGGCGCGCGGGTGAGCGCGCCGGCTGCGGCGTCCGTCGCGACGGTGCCGTTCGTCGTCGAGAACCTGTCCGCCGGCTACGGCGACACGCAGGTGCTGTGGGACGTCTCGCTGCGGATCGAGCCGGGCGAGATCGTCGCGCTGATCGGCTCGAACGGCGCGGGGAAATCGACGGCGCTCGGCGCGATCAGCGGCCAGGTGACGACGTGGACC
>DATHLL010000293.1:0-2545 GCA_035488195.1 Candidatus Elarobacter sp.
GGATCGCCGTGCACGACGACGTGCGGGAGCGACGATGCGCGCGGGACGACGTGCGCGGTCGCCGCGGCGGTCGCGGTGACGAGCGCGCTCCAGTCGAGCGCGCGGCCGACGAGCGGATCGCTCGCGAAGCGGTTGAAGCGCTGCACCAGCCACGGCAGGATCCCGAGGAACCGCGTGCTGCGCATCCCGCCCGCGACAGCCTGCCCTGAGCTTGTCGAAGGGTGCACGTCGTGCATCGCACGGTGGAACCGCGCCAGCACGCGCGCCGCGGCGCGTCCGGCGGCGAGATCGCTTCGCCCCGTCTCGCCCTCGACGTAAGGAAACACCGCCGCCATCCCGCCGTCCGGCGCGAGCGCGATCGTGCGGCCTTCGGCGTCGCGCAGCGGCGCGACGACCTCGCGCATCCGCTCCGCGGCGTGCGCCGCGATCGCGTGCTCGAACGCGACCGCCGCGCGCGTGACGTGCAGCCGCCCGTAGCGCCGCACGACGAACCGCCCGGCGCGCGCGTCGACGCGCACGATCGCGTTCGAGTAGCCGCCGCGCAACGCGGCCGCGCTCGCGCCGGTGACGTCGACACCCAAGCTCGCCGCGACCGCGAGCGCGTCGGCTTCGGTCAGCGGTCGCGCGCCCTCACCGCTCGCGCGCGAGCAGCTCGGCGATCCGGCTGCGGAGCCGGTCGCCGGTCGTCGTCGCGTCCTGCGGCACCAGTGGCTCGGCCGACGCGCGCAGACGCGCGATGTCCCAGCGCTGCGCCTCGCCGCCCGCGCCGAAGTAGCCGTCCTCGAGCGCCGCCTCGGCGTGCGTCCCGATCGCCTCGACCGGGATGCGGTAGAACGACGCGAGCCGCGCCGCGACCGCGCACATCCCCTCGAGTTGCGCCTCGGTGAGCGGGCACGGTCCGAAGTCGGCCGGCGTCGCGTCCTGCATCGCGGCGATCGAGATCCCGATCGACCAGCCGTTCCGGCCGCGCGTGTGCGGCGCGTACGGCAGCGACGGATCGCTCGCGACGTCGCGCATGTTCTCGCGCAGGTCGTGCGTGTGGTGGACCAGGACGTCGCGCGCGCCGCTGATGCAGAAATGATACGCCGGGAAGACCTCGTCGTAGGTGTGTCCCGTCCAGTGCAGCCAGATCGCGCGCAGGTCCCCTTCCGGGAGGTCGGGCCTCCATTCACGGAGCGGGACGGGCGGATCGAGAATCACCGGGTGATGCACGACGACGAGCGGCCGCAGGAGCCGAAGCAAGGGAACGGGCGGGCGAGGGCGGCCGGCGGGATCCTGGTCGCGCTGGGGCTGGCGGCGGCGAAGTTCAAGGCGGTGCTCGCGGTCCTTTTCGGGCTGAAGTGGCTGGTGGTGCTGCCGAAGCTCCTCCTCAGCTTCGGCTCGATGTTCCTCTCCGTGCTGCTCTACGCGCAGTGGTTCGGCGGCTGGAAGATCGCGATCGTCTTCGTGCTGATGATCCTCGTGCACGAGCTCGGCCACTTCGTGACGTGGCGGAACTACGGCGTGAAGGCGTCGCTCCCGATGTTCATCCCGGGGCTCGGCGCGTTCGTCAGCGCGCCGCCGACCGGGACGCCGGCGCAGAACGTCGCGGCGGCGCTCGCGGGACCGGTCTTCGGGGTCGGCGCCGCGGCGGTCTGCTGGGCGTACGCGGCGTTCCTGGGCGAGCCGTCGCTCGCGCCGCAGGCGCGCTTCTGGACGAGCTGCGCGTACATCGGCTTCTTCGTCAACCTCTTCAACCTGATCCCGACGCCGCCGTTCGACGGCGGCGCGATCGCCGGCGCGATCGACGGACGGCTGTGGATCCTCGGGATCGTCCTGCTCGGCGCGTGGGTGATCCTGTTCTGGCACAGCCCGTTCGGATTCGTCATCCTGGTGCTGATGCTGATCACCGCCGTGCCGCGGGTCCTCGCGATGATGCGCGGCGAGCTCGACCCGCGCGGCAGCGGGCTGCTCCCGATCCAGCGCGCGGCGACGTTCGTCGCGTACATCGTCGTGATCCTGATCGCGGTCGCCGGCGCCGCCGCGACCCACACGCAGCGCGCATGAGCGAGGACGAGCCGCCCGCGCCGGACTTCGCGATGCGGCGCGCGGTCGAGATCCTCGCGAACATCGTCGAGACGAACCGCTCGCGGCGCAACGTCCCGCCCGCGCCGCTCGACCGGCCGGTCGTGCTCGCGAACGAGCGGCTCGTCTTCGCGCTCGGCACGACGACGCGCGACGACGCGGAGCGCGCGTTCGGCGTCGGCTTCGCCTATCCGATGCGCGGCTGGCACACCTACGCGGCGCGCGAGGACGGCTCGCGGCGCTTCCTCTCGCTGTTCTATTCCGAGCGCACGCTGATCGCGCTCGAGTACTACCTCCCGAAGGCGGACCGCGCGCCGGGGCTCGCGGCGCGCGACTACGGGAGCTTCCGGCTCTCGCCGGGAGACGTCGCGCTCGGCGCGCCGACGTCGTCGCTCGACGCGCGGTACGCGAGCGCGGCCGGCGGGCCGGCGCCGGTCGTCTACGCGGAGGCGTACGAGGCGCGCTTCCCCGGCGGCGTCGC
>DATHLL010000294.1:0-3587 GCA_035488195.1 Candidatus Elarobacter sp.
CTGCAGCCCCACGACGCCGCGCTCGCCTCGCGCCTCACCGCCCTTTGGGACGGCGCCGCTTAGTGGCTTCGCGCTGACGCGCGAAGCCTTCGCGTTTGCGCCTTCGGCGCAAGCCGCCTAAGAAATCGTTAGCGGCCGGTAGCGCAACCGGTGCGGACGAGCCGCTTCTTCGCCGAGGCGCGCGCGTTTGTTCGCTTCGTACTCCTGGTAGTTGCCCTCGAAGAAAAAGACGCGCGAGTCGCCCTCGAAGGCGATGATGTGCGTGGCGATGCGGTCGAGGAACCAGCGGTCGTGGCTGATCACCATGACGGTGCCGGCGAACTCGCTGAGCGCGTCCTCGAGCGCGCGCAGCGTCTCGACGTCGAGATCGTTCGAGGGCTCGTCGAGCAGCAGCACGTTCCCGCCCGAGAGCAGCGTCTTCGCGAGATGCAGCCGCCCGCGCTCTCCGCCCGAGAGGTTGCCGACGAGCTTCTGCTGATCGGCGCCCTTGAAGTTGAACCGGCCGAGATACGCGCGCGAGGGCATCTCGAAGCGCCCCACGGTCAGCAGATCGCGCCCGCCCGCGACGTCGTCGAAAACGGTCTTGTCGTTCTCCAGCGCGTCGCGTGACTGGTCGACGACCGCGAGCTTCACCGTCGGGCCGACGAGGATCTCGCCGGCGTCCGGCTTCTCCTTGCCGGCGATCATCCGGAACAGCGTCGACTTCCCGGCGCCGTTCGGCCCGATGATCCCGACGATCGCGCCGGCCGGGATGCGGAAGCTCACGTCCTCCATCAAGAGCCGGTCGCCGTACGCTTTGCGCACGCCCTTGAACTCGATCACCTGATCGCCGAGCCGCTCGGCGACCGGGACGAAGATCTCTTGCGTCTCGTTGCGCCGCTGGTACTCGTAGCTCGAGAGCTCCTCGAAGCGCGACATGCGGCTCTTGTTCTTCGACTGCCGCGCCTTCGCGCCGGAACGCACCCACTCGAGCTCGCGCTTGAGCGCCTTCTGCCGCGCCGACTCCGCGGCTTCTTCCGCCGCCAGCCGCTGCTGCTTCTGATCGAGCCAAGAGCTGTAGTTGCCCTTCCACGGGATCCCGCGGCCGCGGTCGAGTTCCAAGATCCACTCCGCCGCGTTGTCGAGGAAGTAGCGGTCGTGCGTCACCGCGACGACGGTGCCGGGGAACCGCTGCAGGAACTGCTCGAGCCACTCGACGCTCTCCGCGTCGAGATGGTTCGTCGGCTCGTCGAGCAGCAGCATGTCGGGCTTGGAGAGCAGCAGCCGGCAGAGCGCGACGCGGCGCTTCTCGCCGCCGGAGAGCGGTCCGATCCGCGCGTCCCACGGCGGCAACCGCAGCGCGTCGGCCGCAACCTCGAGCTGCTGCTCGACGTCGTCGCCGCCGGCGGCGAACAGCACCGCTTCGAGCTTCGCCTGCTCCTCGGCGAGCTTGTCGAAGTCCGCGTCCGGCTCGCCGTACGCCGCGTAGATCGCGTCGAGCCGCGCGCGCGCCGCGGTCAGCTCGCTGAGCCCTTCCTCGACCGTTTCGCGCACCGTCTTGTCGGGATCGAGCTGCGGCTCTTGCGGCAGATAGCCGATCGTGATCCCCGGCATCGGCGTCGCCTCGCCCTCGACGTCGTGGTCGACGCCCGCCATGATGCGCAGCACGGTCGATTTTCCCGCGCCGTTCAGGCCGAGGATCCCGATCTTCGCGCCCGGGAGAAAGCTGAGCGAGATGTCCTTGATGATCTGCCGGTTCGGCGGGACCGTCTTGGAGACGCGATACATGGAGTAGACGTACTGAGCCACGCCGACGGCTTCGCACGCGCGCCCACCGCCGACCTGCCGCCGCTACCGCAGCGCCGGCAGCAAGCGCGTCGGGCCGGCCGCGCTCGCTCGCACACCCCGCGTCGCGGGGATGCGCTGCACCGCATGCGCCGTCGTGTCGATCTGCGCGAGCGAGAGGGCGGGGCACCGCGCCGGCTGACGCGTGTCGACCAAGGTGACGTACACCGTGCGGCCGGCGGGTAGCGGAAGATTCGAGGAGGCGTAGATACCCGCGTACGGCGCCGGCGGCTGCGGAACGTATGCGGGCGCGGTGTTGGTGACGTCCTGGATCGTCGTACCGTATTCGATGCCGCCGGCCTGATTTTGAC
The DNA here is from genome assembly GCA_035488195.1 of Candidatus Elarobacter sp. Taxonomy (GTDB): domain Bacteria; phylum Vulcanimicrobiota; class Vulcanimicrobiia; order Vulcanimicrobiales; family Vulcanimicrobiaceae; genus Vulcanimicrobium. Next base: position 2,136 of record DATHLL010000294.1, read on the forward strand.
CGGGCTGCGTGTACACGAGATCGACCGCGTACGACCACGTGAAGTCCGCGCCGGCCGAGAACGAGATGTAGACCGTGTTCGCGTACGACGAGAACGACGAGGCGCCGGCCGGGAAGAGCAGATCGACGTCGGTCGCTGCGACGCACTCGGGCGGCACCGGCGTATCGGTCGGGCCGTCGGTCGGCGTGTCGACCGGCGGCGTGTAGTCGCACGTCGTGTCGTCCGGCGCGCAATACGTCTCACCCGCACCGCCGCACCCGACGAGCATCGTCAGGAGTGCAAGCGACAACAGACCGGCAACGTGGGCGCGACGGTGCATCGAACCATCCTCGCGGGAGAGACGCTCGTTTCGCCCCTCACGATACCGGCCGAAGCTGGCGAACCGCTCACACGATGTTGTGCTTTTGCTGAGCGGCCGCTCGCGCGGCCTACACTTTGACCGTCCGGTTCGCTTTCTCGACGAACGAATTGTCGTACAGCTTCGCGGGATCGACCTTGGAGGCCGTGCCGAGGAAATAGCCGTTCGTCTCGATCACCGCGCGCACGCCGTCGAGCGCGATCTCGCCGTGTTGCGTGTAAGCGGGACGGGAGTGGCTGTACGACGCCGCCCAATCGTTCTGCGGGGTCCCGCCGCGGAACTCGTCGGAGAGCGCGGCCGCGATCTGCGCGGAGGTCTTGGTCGCCATGAACTTGTGCGCGCGGACCAGCGCGTTCACGATCTTCTGCGTGCGGTCGGGGTTCTTCTGGATCACCTCGCCGCGCGTCAGCGCGCCGGTGAAGCAGTACTCGCGGAAACCGAGCGCCCTGCGCGTGTCGGCGGCGGTGTAGAGCCCGGCCCACTGCACGCCGCGGCCGGTCTTGATCAGCGTCGTCGCATACGGGTCGTTGCCGTACGCCGCGTCGACCTGGTTCCCGGCGAGCGCGGAGATCATCGTCGCGCCGCCGCCGACGCCGACGATCTTGAGATCGTCCTTGCCGAGCCCGGCGCGGTGCGCCATCCACGTCGCGAGGACGTGCGTCGCCGAGCCGATCGAGGTGACGCCGATCGTCTTTCCCTTGAAGTCGGTGAAGCTCTTGTACTTGTCGCGGTCGGCGGGCCGGACCATGATTGCGATCCCCGGCTGGTTCATGAAGTCGGCGATCATCACCAGCGACTTCCCGCGCTCGGCCGCCGCGATCGCGTGGTCGATCGCGTTCCCGCTGTACTCGCACGTCCCCGACGCCAGCGCGGTCGCCGCTTCGCTCCCGCCCTTGGTGTAGGTGATGTCGACGTCGAGCCCTTCCTGATCGAAGTAGCCGTTGTTCTTCGCCACGTCCCACGGCAGGTACACGAGCGCGTGCTCGGAGCCGACGACGACCGGCACCTTCTCCTTCGGTCCGGCGGCGATCGCGATCGACGGAACGCCGAACACCGCCGAAGCGCCGGCGGCCGCGAGCCCGCCGATCACCGTG
>DATHLL010000295.1:0-9994 GCA_035488195.1 Candidatus Elarobacter sp.
GAAGCGCGCGATCGCCGGCGCGCCGCCGTTCGCGTACGCGACGTACACGGCGCTCGTCACGTCGACGATCGTGCTGCTCGTCGCGAGGCCGCCGTTGGCGTCGCTCGCGGTCGCGACCAGCGAGGTCGGATACGCCGTTGCATTCGGCGCGACGGCCTGCACGGTGAAGCGGTCCGTCGTCCCCGCGACCGGCGTGACGGCGAGGATCCCGTTCGCGCGCGCGTTCGGCGCGAGCCCGATCGCCGGCGGCGCGTCCGGCTGCACGATCGCGTTCCCGTCCGCGTCGAGCGGCGCGACCGCGAACGTCGCCGGATCGCGGCCGACCAGTTCGTACGCGGCGGGGCTCGTACCCGCGACCGCAACGACGTTGCTCTGGTTCGCGAGCGGGCCGATGCGCACGGCCGCGACCGTCCCGATCACCGTCGCGCTCAGCGTGTTGGTCGCGTTCGCGACGATCGTCTGCGCGACGCGGACGCGGCCGAGCTCGTTGCCGGCGGCGCTGGTCTCGCCGGCGCTCTGCGGCTGGTCGTAGAGCGAGATCACGAACACGTCGGCGCCGGGCGGCGCGTCGATCGCGAGTGTCGACGTCCCGCCGCCGGGCGGCGCGTTCGCGAACGTCACCGGGCCGGCCGGCTGCGCGTCGGCGTTCACCTCGACGATCACGCTCGCCGTCGACGGCGAGACGAACGCGGGGCGGCGCGCACGCGAACCGCGGGCGTTCGCCGCGGCGTGCGCGCGGTCGGGCCAGTGCATCGTGAACGCGACGCGGACGCGCTGCGCGGCCGCGACCGTGCCGTGCGGCGCGGGAGCGATGCGGCCGCCGCCGGAGCATCCGCTCGCGGCGAGCGCGAGCGCGAGCGCAACCGCCGGCGCGCCGGACGCGGTGAACGAGCGCGCGCTCATCGGATGCTCCCTTGCGTGACGGTGACGCCGACGGTCAGCGCGGTGCGCTGTCCGAACGCGTCGGCGAACGTGACCGCGCAGCTCCCGGCGCCGAGCGCGGTGACGGTGAACGTCGCCGGCGCGCTGCCTGCCGGCGGCGCGACGCTCGCGACGTTCGCGCACGCGCTCGCGTCGGCGGAGATCGGTCCGGCGTAGCCGCTCTCGCCGGCGACGACCGTCGCGGTCTGGCCGGCGAGCGAGAGGTTCGCGGCGCTCGCGGAGAGCGTCACCGGACCGCTCGGCGGCGCCGTCGGCGAGGGCGTCGCGCTCGGCGGCGCGACGAAGGACGCGGAGGGCGAGCCGCCGCCGCCGCCTCCGCATCCGCACGCCAAAGCACACCCGGCGAACGTGAGAGCGAACGAGATGAAGAAGCGTCGTGCGAGACGCGCGGAACGATTCGGCATTCGCGTCCTTCCTGTCGTGACGTTGCCGTGCACCCGAGGCGCACGCCGTGCGTGCACCGATGATGAGCCATGTACGCGAACGATCGCGTGTCCGACTCGTTGCCGGGGCGTGAAACGGCCGATCTTGGCCGGAAAGGATCAGCCGGCGCGGAGCCTGCGCGCGAGCTGGCGCGCGTGCGCGAGCGCGGTCGGCGTCCCGAAGCGCTCCAGGATCGCGAGCGCTTCCCGGACGTGGCGCTTCGCGTCGGCGCGCCGGTGCTCGGCGATCGCGATCGCGGCGAGGTGGCGCGCCGCGCTCCCGCGCACGCGCTCGTTCCCGGTCCGCTCGGCGTCGTTCTTCAGCGCCTGCGCGAGCTCGCGCGCGTCGTCGAGCCGCTCGGCGTCGATCAGCAGCCGCAACCGGATCGAGCGCGCGATCAGCGCCATCCCGCTGCGCGGCGGGAGGAGCCGTTCGGCGAGATCGGCCGCGGCGAACGCGCGCTCGCGGTCGCGCTCGCACTGCGCGACGATGCACGCCGCGGTCGCGAGCGCGAGCGGCATCGCGCGCCGCACGCCGGGCTCGAACGGGAACACGATCCGCTCCAGCACGCGCTCCGCGCCGCCGAGCGCGCGCAGTTCGGTCCCGATCCGCTCGGCGCGCGCGAGCAGCAGCATCCGCGGGCGGCCGCGGCGCGCCGCGATCTCCTCGACCGCGAGGAACCGCTCGTAGTCGCCCTCGGCGTCGCGCAGCCCGATGATGCGCGCCTCGGCGAACGTCACCGCCAGGCGTTCCTTCGTGCGCGCGCGCTCGAGCGCGCCGACCAGCTCCTGCGCGCGGCGCACCGCCTCGGCGCCGCGCGGCGCGTCGCCGACCTCCCAGCGCTGCAGCGCGTACGCCGCGAGCGCGCGCGCGTGCAGCGCGCGGCGCGTCTCCTCGCGCGCGGTCGCGGCGAGCGCGTTCGCGACGGGGAGCGGCGGCGGCGTCGTGACGCCGGCCGAGGCGCCGGTCAGCGTCCGCAGCGACCACGCGGCGAAGTCGAGCCGCTCGTTCGCGAGCGCGCGCACCTCCGGCTCGAGCGCGGCGTCGCGCGCCCGCAGGACCGCACCGGCCTCGGCGAGGCGCGCCGAGGCGTCGGCGTAGCGCGCGCCGTCGAGGTCGATCTCGGCGGCGAGGCAGAGCGCCTCGATGCGGCGCTCGGCGAGCGGCGCGTCGTGCGCGACCCCTTCGCACGCCGACATCGCGAGCGCGCTCTGGCCGAGCTCGTGCAGCTCCGTCGCCTCGGCGATGCGCAGCGCGGCGCGGTCGCGCACCATCGCCGCCGGCGGCGCGTCCTTCGCGGCGCGGCGGAACGCGTGCAGGAACGCGTCGTGCGCGGCGCGCCGCTCGCGGCGGACCTGCCGGTCGGAGAGCCCCATCTCGGAGGCGACCACCGCCAGCGGCTGCTTGTCGATCTCGCAGCGCAGCAGCGCCGCGTGCATCCGGCCCAGGCCCGTGTGCGCTCGCCCGTGGTCGGGACGCTCGCGGCAGCGGGTCAGGCTCGCGTGCACCATCCCGCGCACGCGGTCGAGCGCGTGCGCCGGGTCGCCCTCGTGCCGTCCCGGCGGCGCGTCGAAGCACGCGCGCACCAGCGGGTTGCGGCGCAGCTCCAGCGGATCGTCGAGGTTGCGCAGCAGATGGCGCGACGCGCAGTACGGCGAGCGCGTCGGATCAGCGCGCGGCATCGCACGCCACCCACGTTGTTTCGTTGGCGAACATTCTCGTCGGCCTCTCAGCCGAGCGGTCTCGCCTACACCCGGTAGTGCCGTCTCCTTACGGGGAAAGGTGTGCAGCATCCTGCGCCAGGATGCTGCACCTTGGGGTTCCGCGGTCGCAACGCGACCGCGAAGCCTTCAGTGCGACGCGGTCGCCGGCGGCGCGATCCCGAGCTCTTGGTAGAACGCGTTCGGATTCATCGGCCGCCCGAGGAACGCGCGCACTTCCTGATCCGGCTCCTCGAGCCGCGCCGGCGCGAGGATGTCGTTGCGGTACGCCGCGCCGGCGACGGGGCTGGTGAGCCCCTGGGCCTTGAAGCGCGAGAACATGTCCTGCGCGTACACCTTCGACCACAGGTAGCCGTAGTAGCCCGCGTCGTAGCCCCCCATGAGATGGCCGAACTCGGACTGGGGATGCGTTCCGGGGACGTACTGGTTCGGCGTCGTCGCGGCGACGGTCGCGGCCCACACGGCGGTGGTGTCGACCGGCGGCTTCATCGTGTGGTAGCGCATGTCGACGGTGCCGTAGAGGATCTGCTGCGTCGTCTGCAGCGCGTAATGGACGTAGCGCGCCGCGATCATCTTCTTGATCAGGTCGTCGGGGAGCGGCTGACCGGTCGTGACGTTCGAGGAGACGCGCTTGAGGATCGCGGGATCCCAGGCCCAGTTCTCGAGCATCTGCGAGGGCGCCTCGACGAAGTCTTGGCGGAACCCGCTGGTCAGCGTCTCGTACGGCTCGTTCGCGAGCATCAGCGCCATGTTGTGGCCGAACTCGTGGAAGAACGTCTCGACGTCGCCGTGCTGCAGCAGCGCCGGCTTCCCGGGCGCGGGCTGCGGCCAGTTGCCGACGATCGCGCCTTCGGCGAGCCGCACGCTCCCGTCGGGCATCACGCGCCGCGGGATGATCGGGAAGTTCGCGAAGTGGTCGTACTTGCCGGGGCGCGGGAAAAGGTCGAGGAAGAACCGCCCGAGCGGCTTCCCGGTCGCGGCGTCGGCGACGTCGTACGCCTGTACCTGCGACTGCCACGCCGCGGCGTTCGAGCGCGTGAACCGCACGCCCAGCAGTTGCTGGTAGATCCCGAGCACGCTGTCGACGACGTGCTGCACCGGGAAGTACTGCTTGATCTCGTTCTGGTCGACCGCGTACTTCGTCTTCTGGAGCTGGTTCTCGTAGTACGTCTGGTCCCACTGGTCGAACGTCGTCTGACCGGCGGCCTTCGCCAGCGCGACGTCCTCGTCGCGCTCCTGGCGCGCCTTGGGGAGGATCGCCGCGTCGATCTGCGCCAGGAAGCCCTCGACGCGCTGCGGCGTCGCGGCCATCCGGTCGGCGAGGACGTACGCGGCCCAGGTCGGATACCCGAGCAGGTGCGCGAGCCGGTCGCGCGTCGCGATCGCGTCCTGCAGCAGCTTCACGTTCGCCTCGCCGCCGCGGTTGTTGTACGCGAGGTAGTACGCCTTGCGCGCCGGCGAGTCGGTCTCGTTCTGCAGGAACGGCCCGATCGTCGACTCGTTGACCGGGACGGTGTAGCCGCCGTCGGCGGTTTTCTTCAGCGAGGCGGCGACGAAGTCGGCGGGGAGCGACTGCGCCTGCGCGGCGGTGATCGGGATCGTCGTCTCGTCGTTGCCGAGGTTCGCCTGGAACGTGTTCTGGTCGTCGGTCAGCTTTTTCTGGAGCGCGACGAACTCGCGGCGCTGCGCGTCGGGGAGCCCGGCGCCCGAGCGCTTCAGCGCGGTGAGCCAGAGCTGCGTGAGCTTCTGCTGCGCGGCGCCCTGCGCGGTTCCGCTCGCCTGCGCGGCGGCGAGCGCGCGGTAGAGGTCGGGGCGCGCGGAGATCTCGCTCAGCACGTTTCCGGCGTCGGTCGAGCACTTCAGCGATGCGGCGCGCACCGCTTTGTCGGTCGCGACGTTGTAGAGGAAGCCTTGCGCGGCGAGCTGGTCGTTGAAGTCGGCCGAGGCGGTCTCGAGCGGGAGCACGACCGTCGCGAAGGTGCGGCGCGAGCGCGCGTTCACCAGCGCGTCGACGCGCTTGTTCAGCGTCGCGATCGCGCTCGCGCACGAGGTGCCGATCTGCGCGGGGGTCAGCGCCCAGTTCACCGAGAGGACGGCGGCCTTCGGCGCCGCGGCCGGGCTCGCGGCCGGCGCGCCGAGCGGAAGCGTGGCGAGGAGTGCGGCGCTCAGCACGGCGGCGCAGCTACGCGAGAATACGGAGTTCATCGTAGGCTCTACGTTCGCGACCCCCGCCGCCGTTCCGTGCATCGGCCGCGCCGCTCGGCGAGAAGGGCAGTCCGGCGGCACCGGCGGAACGTCGGCGCCATGTTTCGTTCGCTGCTGCGTGCGAGCGCCGCGCTCGCCTTCGCCGCCCTGATCGCGCCCGCGGAGCCGTCGGCCGCGCCCACGCCGCCGCCGCCCGCCGGGCTCGCCTACGACGAGATCGTCCGGGTCGTCGTCAACGCGACCCCGCCGCCGCCGGGGAACTTCCAGGCCGACCTGGCCGCCGCGACCTCGCCGCAGGCCGTCGCCGCCTCGCCGACCCCGGCGCCGAAGAAGCGCGGGATCGGGATCGGGACGATCGCCGGGGTGCTGGCCGGCGGCGGCGGGGCCGGCGACGTCGCGGGCGCGGTCGCCGGCAACGCGATCTCGAACGCGATGGAGAACGCGATGGAGGCCTCGCTCGGCGCGCAGTTCGGGGCGCTCGCGGCGGCGACGCGCAGCTTCCTGAGCCCGCACGTGATGCGGTACGCCTACCTGAACGGCTGGGAGCGGGTCGACGACGTGACCGCGCAGACCGCGACGATCCGCAAGTGCGACGCCGGCCAGGTCATTACGCTGAACCTGGCGGCGAAGACGTACGCGGTCTACGATCCGAGCGCCGAGCCGACCCCAGCCGCGGCGCCGGCCCCGGCGGCGCGGCGCGGGCGCGCGCAGCCGGCCGATCCGGCCGCGCCGGGGACCGCGGTCGCGACGCTGACCGAGACGACGCGCCCGCTCGGGACGGTGCGGTTCGACAACGTCCCGGCCGGCGGCTACGACACCGCGACGACCTTCGCGGTCCGCCAGGCGACCGGGAGCTGCCGCGACGGCGGCGCGACGATCGACACGGTGCAGTACCTCTCGGCCTACCAGCGGCCCACGGTGCGCTCGTGCCCGGTCCGCCGGCCGCCGGTCCCGCAGACGGCGAGCGAGGCCGTGACGACCAGCGGAGGCTGCCGGCCCACCTTCAGCGCGAACCGCTCCGGGCCGGTCCCGCCTGCGAACCGGCTGGCGCTGTACTCGCTGGTGACGTTCTCGGGGAGCGGGGCGGGGGCGTCGCCCGCGCCGCAGCCCTCGCCGGCCGGGTCCGGCGGGATCGGATTCCTCACCGAGCGCGGCAACGTCCGGACGCTCAGCGCGGCGGACGCCGGCTTGTTCTCGGTCCCCGCGGGGTTCGCCAAAGCGACTCCGTGACTTGCCGGTCGGGGCCCGGATGAGTATGATAGGCCCGCCTCGACGAGGGTTGGGCCTCGCGCAACGGTAATCCGTGAACCCCGCCAGGCCCGGAAGGGAGCAACGGTAAGCGGACCTCTATCGTGTGCCGCGAGCCTCCTGGCCCTCGTCCTGGTTTTTTGACTGATGAACGACCTGATATCGGCCGTGCTCGCCGGTCTGGTGAGCGCGCTGGTCGTGACGATCGGATACCATCTGCTCGTCGTCGGCCCGCGCGTTCGCAAGCTTCGAGCGGCGCTCGGCACTCATGATGAACTCCTCGGCGGCGGCGCCGCGCGCGCCAGCGATCGCCTCGGCGCGCTCGAGCGCGACGCGTCGGCGGCCGCCACCGAACGCGCCGCGGCGGCGCGTCGTCTCGACGCGCTCGAGAAGATCGCGCGCAGCGAGGTGCCGCGGATCGGCTTCGTCCGCTACAACGCGTTCAGCGACGTCGGTTCCGACCTCTCGTACGCGCTGGCGCTGCTGAACCGCGACGGCGACGGCGTCGTGCTGAGCAGCATCTACTCGCGCGAGGACACGCGCACGTACGGCAAGGCGGTCGCCGCGTTCAAGCCGGCGCAGGACCCCTCCGAAGAAGAGCTGGCGGCGATCGCCAAGGCACGGGCGGCGGCGACGTGAACGACGCGAAGAAGACGTTCCTGATCAAGATCATCCCGCCGAGCGGATACAGCGTCTACCGGCTCGCGTTCACGCGCCGGCACCTCGCGACCGCCGGGATCGCGCTGCTGTTCGCCTCGCTGGCGCTGGTCGGGATCCACAGCTGGCAGCTTCGCAACGCGGAGGCGAACGTGCGCGCGCTGCAGGCCGTGACCAGCGAGCAGCAGACGAAGCTGCAGACGATCGACAAGCAGGCCGACGAGCTCGCGAACCAGCTCAAGGCGGTGCAGCGCGAGAACGCCGAGATCAAGCGGCTGATCGGCGCCGACCGCGGCGCGAAGCAGCACGCGCTGCTCGCGCCGGCGGGCCCCGAGCGCCGCGCCGACTTCGCGAGCGTGCAGCAGCGGCTGCGGACGCTGGCGCGCGCGTCGGCGGCGACGCGCGACGACGCGCGGCGGCTGCAGAGCGTCGCGATGCGCGTGCTCAACCTGCGCCGGATGGCCTCGCTCGCGCGCGAGCGGATGATCGCGGCGATCCCCTCGCTGAACCCGGTCGGCGGCGGGATCGCGGCCGGCTACGGCTGGCGGACGAACCCGTGGCCGGAGTTCCACAAAGGCGTCGACCTCGAGGCGAACTACGGCGACCTCGTGCGCGCCGCGGCGGCCGGAACGGTCGTGAGCGCCGGCTGGGATCCGGGCGGCTTCGGGATCAAGGTCGACATCGACCACGGCAACGGCTACCACACCTGGTACGCGCACCTCTCGCGCGTCGCCGTCACTGCCGGGCAGCGGGTCACCAAGGGCGCGCCGATCGCGTTCGTCGGGTCGACCGGTGAGTCGACCGGACCGCACCTGCACTATCAGGTGATGTACGGGGGGAACCCGATCGACCCGCAGCCGTTCCTGCACGGCGTCCCGGAGAAGGTCCTGGCGACACTTCCCGATCCTTCGGGCGTATAACGAGCGATGATCCCCTGCGAGGTCTGGCGGATTCTCTCGAATCTGTTCGCGATCTATCTGCTGCTGATGCTGGTCTACGCGGTCGTCTCGTGGATCCCGAGCCTGCGCGGGCGCTGGACCGACTACCTCGCGATGGCGGTCGAGCCGGTGCTGACGCCGGTGCGCCGGGTGATCCCGCCGATCGGCGGGCTCGACCTTTCGTTCCTCGTGGTCTTCATCGTCTTGCAGTTCGTCATGCGCATGATCGCGAACACGATCGCCACCGGACAGTGCGTAGGCTGACTCGTTGATCCAGACCGAATCCGCCCTCGCCGCGCGCGGACCCGCCCACGTGCGGAACTTCTGCATCATCGCGCACATCGACCACGGGAAGACGACGCTCAGCGACCGTCTGCTCGAGTTCACCAAGACGGTCGAGCAGCGCGAGATGGAGGCGCAGCTCCTCGACGCGATGGACCTCGAGCGCGAGCGCGGGATCACGATCAAGATGCACCCGGTCACGCTGACGTACACCGCGCGCGACGGGCAGACGTACGAGCTGAACTTCATCGACACCCCGGGGCACGTCGACTTCTCCTCGGAGGTCTCGCGCTCGCTGGCCGCCTGCGAGGGCGCGCTGCTGGTGATCGACGCGGCGCAGGGGATCGAGGCGCAGACGCTCGCCAACTATCATCTCGCGCTGGCGCAGAACCTGACGATCATCCCGGTGATCAACAAGATCGACCTGCCGGCCGCCGACGTACCGCGCGTGAAGGGCGAGATCGAGGAATTGCTCGTCATCGAGGGCGACGAGGCGATCCCCGCCTCGGCGAAAGAGGGGATCGGGATCGAGGAGATCCTCGAGGCGATCGTGACCCGGATCCCGCCGCCGCAGGGCTCGGAGGAGAAGCTGCGCGCGCTCGTGTTCGACGCGCAGTTCGACCCGTACCGCGGCGTCGTCGCGTACGTCCGCGTCGTCGACGGCGAGCTGAAGAACGGGATGCGGTTCATGTCGATGGCGCACCGGCGCGTCTACGAGGCGACCGAGATCGGCGTCTTCAAGCCGGAGATGCGCAAGACGGGCTCGCTCGCGGTCGGGAACGTCGGCTACGTCATCGCGAACATCAAGTCGCTCGGCGACATGGACGTCGGCGACACGATCACGCTCGCCGACGACCCGGCGAGCGAGGCGCTCCCCGGCTACAAGCCGATCGTGCCGATGGTCTACTGCGGGCTGTACCCGAACGAGGGCGTCGAGGTCTCCGAGCTGCGCGACGCGCTCGAGAAGCTCTCGCTGAACGACTCGGCGCTGCACTTCGAGCCGGAGTCCTCGATCGCGCTGGGGTTCGGGTTCCGCTGCGGTTTCCTGGGGCTCTTGCACATGGAGATCGTGCAAGAGCGGCTCGAGCGCAACTACAACCTCGACCTGATCGCGACCTCGCCGTCGGTGGTGTTCCGCGTGACGATGACGGACGGGCGCGTCGAGACGATCGACAACCCGGCGAAGCTGCCGCCGCGCGACAAGATCGTGACGATGGAGGAGCCGTACGTGAAGGCGACGGTGATCACGCCGCCCGAGTACGTCGGCACGATCATGGAGCTCACCCAAGGCAAACGCGGCACGCTCGGCAACATGGAATATCTGCATGACGGCCGCGTGATCCTGACCTACGAGGTGCCGCTCAACGAGGTGATCGTCGACTATTTCGACCAGCTCAAGTCGCGCACGAAAGGCTACGCCTCGCTCGACTACGAGGTCACCGGCTACAAGGAGGGCGATCTCGTCAAGCTGGAGATCTTGCTGAACGGCGAGCCGGTCGACGCGCTCTCGTTCATCGTGGCGCGTGAGAAAGCGGCGTCGCGCGGCCGCGCGCTCACCGAGAAGCTCAAGGAATTGAT